>JAZRPI010000030.1:0-10809 GCA_045649165.1 Eubacteriales bacterium
CCCATAAAGATTGAACCTGCGTGTTTTATTTTATCAAGATAATCAAAAGGATTGTCAAGGCAAAGTTCAAGATGCTCGGGTGCAATTTCGTTTGCTATATCAATAGCAGAATCAAGGCTTTCTGCAACAATAATTTTGCCGTTTTTGTCGATAGAAATTCTTGCGATGTCTTTTCTTTCAAGATTTTCAATCTGAGCTTCAATTTCTTTTTGTACTTTAACTGCAAAATCCATTGAATTTGTAACAAGAACAGCGCTTGCCATTTTGTCGTGTTCTGCTTGTGAAAGTAAATCAGCAGCTACAAAACGGGGGTCACTCTTTTCATCAGAAACAACAAGAATTTCTGACGGACCTGCAATCATATCAATAGATACGTTACCGAAAACCTGTTTTTTTGCTTCCGCAACGAAAGCATTGCCGGGGCCGACTATTTTATCTACCTTGGGTATTGTTTCTGTGCCGTAAGCCAAAGCCGCAATCGCCTGAGCGCCACCTACTTTGAATATCTTATCAACACCGGCTATTTTAGCCGCAGCAAGAATATAAGGATGTACTTTGCCGCCAAATGACGGGGGAGTTGTGATTACAACTTCTTTTACTCCTGCAATTTTTGCGGGGATTGTGTCCATTAAAACTGTTGACGGATATGCAGCAGTACCACCCGGAACGTAAAGCCCCGCTTTTTCAACAGGGATAATTTTTTGTCCGATAACAACACCATCAGTATCGTTTATAATAAAACTGTTTCTTACTTGTTTTTCGTGGAACTTTTTGATGTTATCAGCTGCTTTTTCGAGAATTTCAAAAAATTCAACCGGAACAGCTCTAAAAGCTTCATACATTTCTTCTTCTGTAACTTCGATAGAAGTGAGAATTGCATTATCAAACTTTTCTGCATATTTGTATAAAGCAGTGTCTCCATTTTCCTTTACGTCAGAAATTATTTCTGAAACAGTAGAAGCTACATCGATTTCAGGTACGCTTCTGTCGAATATTTCTTTGTTATCAATTTCGCCGTATTTTAAAATTTTAATCATTTGTATTCCTCAAATCTGCGCTGACAACTCGCGCATAATTTTTTCAATTTGTTCCTGTTTGAATTTAAAGCTTGATTTGTTAGCAATAAGACGCGCGCTAATAGGGAAGATAGTTTCTTTTACTTCAAGATTATTTTCTTTCAAAGTTGTTCCGGTTTCCACAATATCAACGATTACGTCAGATAAATCAAGTATGGGTGCAATTTCTATTGAACCGTTAAGATGAATCATATCAATTTCACGGCCTTTTGCTGAATAATAATTTTGAGCAATGTTTGTAAACTTTGTTGCAACACGTAACGTTTTTTGGTTATCATCGCGGAATTCTTTTTTTGCCGCAACAGCCATTCTGCATTTTCCGATATCAAGGTCTAATAATTCGTAAACGTCAGGTTCGTATTCGAGAAGAATATCTTTTCCTGCGACACCGATGTCAGCAGCGCCTCTTTCAACATAAATAGCAGAGTCAGATGGCTTAACCCAGAAGTATCTTACTCCAACTTCTTCGTTTTCAAAAATGAGCTTTCTGTTGTTTTCCTTTATGGATGGACATTCGAAACCCGCTTTTTCAAACATAGCGTATACTTTTTCGCCAAGTCTACCCTTAGGAAGTGCGATATTAAGCATTTGTTTCAAGAATTACCACCCCTTTATCCTTAATTTTTAGAAGCTGTTTGTATTTTATATCTACTGGTACATTTTTTTGCGCCATAACACTTTTGCCGTTTTCTGTAAGCATTTTTATAGTGTCGTTCAACGTTTCTAAACAGTCGTTTTCGTTGTATAAAATCAATGTATCAACGTCAAATCTTTTATCTGTATTTTCAAATCTTTCAAGCAAATCAAGATAAACTGCAAAACCGATAGCTCCTGATTTTTTACCCATTTTGTTCATAAGCTTGTCGTACTGACCGCCTGAAAGAACGCCTGTGGGAATATTGTTTATAAAGCCTTTGAACACAATTCCGTTATAATAGTTCATATCGTTTATAACAGAGAAGTCAATTCTTATCATATCCTTGTAACCGTTTGCAGATAAGGTATCTGTAAGAGTTTTTAATTCATTGACTTTCTGTTTGTCGATATATTCTTCGGGAAGTGTATCAAGCGCATTGATTACGTTGTTCGGACAACCGTAAGTTGATACAAGTTTTTTAAGAATCTCTGCTTTGTCATCAGAGATGTTGTCATCCTTGCAAATATTTAATATTTCGTGAGTGTTTTTTTCACTGACACATTTCAGTATTTCTTTAGTTTTTTCGGGAGAAACACCAATTTTTGAAATAACGTCAGACAATATATCAAGGTGTGATATGTCAAGTACAAAATCGGGAGAAATGTTTTTCAAGCTTTCGCAGGCAAGCATCAATACTTCGTAGATGTTGTATATATCTATATTGCCGAGACACTCAAGACCTGTCTGCATGATTTCTTTGTATCCGTATGAACCTTTAGTTACTCGGTAAACGTTTTCGTTGTAATATACTTTGTTTACGTTTTCTGTGTTATCTTTTGTGTTTTTGATAATCGAGAGAGTAACGTCAGGTTTGAGAGCCATCAGTTTACCATTTGTGTCGGTAAAAGAAATGATACTGTCAGAAACAAGAAAGTCTTTGTTTCTTACATAAAGGTCATATTCTTCAAATTTGCTCATTTTGTACTGTTTATAACCGTATTTATTGTAAAGAGCTCTGAGTTGAAAAACAGCTTTTTCGTCAGGTTTTAATACTTCGTTGATATATTCCATTATTCTTCAACCTTTCTTTCGGGAAGCTTGTCAAGTGCTTCTTTGTATCCGCCTTTTCCGTAATTAAGGCATTTGTTTACGCGGCTTATAGTTGCGGTACTAACACCCGTTTTTGCCAAAACTTCCTGATAACTTTTTCCGCTATTTAAAAGATAAGCAACTTCAAGTCTTTGAGACATATCCTGTATTTCTTTGATAGTACATACGTCTTCAAAAAAGTTAATACATTCTTCTGTATTTTCAAGATTCAAAATGGCCTGAAAAAATCTTTCTGTGAGTTCATTGTGGATTTGTTTCATATCAATCACCTTTTCAAACTATAATAATGTTGATAGTTTAGCACACTAAAGCGGTAAAGTCAATAGTTTTTTAAAAATAAAATATAGAAATATATTATATATCAATAAGAGCAAAAAATCAAGCAAAATCCCATATAAACGGGAGTTTGCTTGATTTGAGAATGACTATGATTTTAGTTCTGTTGTGTGTTAGTTAACAGATAACTTAAAGTCAAATAAATCACAAACAGAAGGAGCGCAAAAAAGCCTACTGAAATTCCAAATAACACAGAACTGAGAAGGGATGCAGTAAGTGTTGTGGAAAGGGAAATCACAGAAAAAATAATCGCGAATATTGAACTGAAAATCAAGTATTTCAGATAATATTTCAAAAGTGACGAGCAGTTATTATTTCTGTTTTGTCTGAAAAGCAGAAAACTCGCAACTATTATCAGAGTTATAGCGGCGATTACAAGTTCTGCGAGCAAAAGTGTTGTCGCATTCGTGAAGAACGCGGGCCATATAATCCCTGCGATTATTCCTACGATTGTGGCAAGAACAGTTGCAAGACCGAGTTTGAAATAAAGATTGTTTATATTTGTGCACATCTTTCTACCTCCTTTCATTTATACTCAATACAATATATGATTGGAAGTTGTATTTAGACAATAAAAAAAGACTGCTACATTAGTAACAGTCTTTAAATATTTTTGGATGGATTACTGAGCGTTGTTAACGATTACAGAGAAATCAGCAGCTTTGAGAGATGCGCCGCCGATAAGTCCACCGTCAACGTTTGTTTTTGAAAGAAGCTCAGCTGAGTTTGCAGCGTTCATAGAACCACCATACTGGATAGTAGTAGCTTCTGCAACTGTCTTACCGTATTTAGCTTCAATAACGTTACGAATGATACCACAAACTTCGTCAGCCTGTTCAGCTGTCGCTGTTTTACCTGTACCAATTGCCCATACGGGTTCGTATGCAATAATAACGTTCTTCATCATTTCTTCGTCTACACCGAGAAGAGCAATCTTTGTCTGAAGTGAAACGATTTCTGCTGTGATGTCCTGTTCACGTTCTTCGAGTACTTCGCCAACGCAGAGAATAACTTTGAGACCTGCTTTGAGTGCTGCAAGAACTCTCTTGTTAACAGTTTCGTTTGTTTCGCCGAAGTACTGTCTGCGTTCGCTGTGGCCGATTATAACGTATTCAGCGCCGATTTCGAGAAGCATATCTGCTGCGATTTCGCCTGTGAATGCGCCTTTTTCTTCAAAGTGTACGTTCTGTGCGCCGATTTTGATGTTTGAGCCTTTTGCAGCTTCAACAGCTGTTGCAATGTCAACAAACGGAACGCAAAGAATTGTTGTGCAGTTGTCTTTGCCTGCAACCAAGGGTTTAAGTTCTTCGATAACTGCCTTAGCCTTTGAAGGAGTAAGGTTCATCTTCCAGTTACCTGCGATAATAGTTTGTCTTGTCTGTCTGTTCATTTTAATACCTTCTATAATCCAAATAAATTATTTGTCGTTGAGACATGAAATTCCGGGGAGATCTTTGCCTTCAAGGAATTCAAGAGAAGCGCCGCCACCTGTGGAGATGTGTGTCATCTTGTCAGCGTATCCGAGCTGTTCAACGGCTGCAGCAGAGTCACCGCCACCGATGATTGAAATAGCACCGCTTTCAGCTACTGCGCGAGCAACTGACTTTGTACCGCCTGCAAATGCTTCCATTTCAAATACGCCCATAGGACCGTTCCAAATAACTGTTCCTGCGCTCTTGATTGCATCGCCGAAGAGTTCTTCTGTATTAGGACCAATATCGAGACCCATATAACCTGCGGGAATGTTATCTGAATTAACAACAATTTTGTTACAGTCTTCAGCAAATCTGTCGCCTGCACGGTTGTCGATGGGGAGAAGGAACTTAACGCCCTTAGCTTTTGCTTTTTCCATAAGTTCAGCAGCAAGTTCGAGCTTGTCTTCTTCGAATTTTGAATCAGCAACATCATAACCAAGAGCCTTGTTGAATGTGTAAGCCATAGCTCCACCTACAATAAGTGTGTCTACTTTGTTGATGAGATTTTCGATTACGCCGATTTTGTCAGAAACCTTAGCGCCGCCAAGAATTGCAACGAAAGGACGTTTGGGTTCAGCAAGAGCACCACCCATAACAGCAATTTCTTTCTGAATGAGATAACCGCAAACTGCAGGCATTTCGGGGCAGAACATAGCTATACCTGCTGTTGTAGCGTGAGCTCTGTGAGCTGTACCGAATGCATCGTTAACATAAATATCAGCCATAGAAGCAAGTTTCTTTGCGAATTCTTCGTTGTTTTTTGTTTCTTCTTTGTGGAAACGAACGTTTTCAAGCAAGAGAACTTCGCCGGGCTTGAGAGCAGCAGCTTTATCCATAGCGTCTTCGCCTACAACGTCTTTTGCCATTATAACTTCTTTTCCGAGAAGTTCAGAAATTCTCTTTGCGACGGGAGCGAGAGAAAGTGTCTGGAACTCTTCTTTAGCTTTTTCAAGAATTTTTGCTGAAGCAGCTTCTCTTTCTTCTTCAGGGAGAGCTTCAATCTTTTTCTTGTCTTTTTTGCTGAGTTCCCATTTTTCGTTAAGGATGTTGTGAGGACGTCCCATGTGTGAGCAGAGAATAACAGCAGCGCCATTTTCCAAAAGATACTTAATTGTGGGAAGGGCTCCTACTATTCTTTTGTCGTCTGTGATAACGCCATTCTGCATAGGAACGTTGAAATCGCATCTTGCAATAACCTTTTTACCGGCAACAGCGATGTCTTCAATAGATTTCTTGTTGTACATTGTTTCACCTCATGTATATTTTTAAAAATTAATTCCGTAAAAGAATTGAAATTTTATTCAATCCAAGTTATTATATCACAATTAGAAATATTTTACAATATTTTTTTGAAGAAAAAGTAAAAATTATAATTTGATTGACGGATAGGGAAATATTTGTTATAATATTTTTCAGTTTTAAGATAGGGAGTAGTAATATGAGCGATATTAAGGATATTAATCTTGCAAAGTCAGGCGAAGATAAAATAAAATGGGTAGAAAGTTATATGCCTGTTCTTAACAGCATAAAAGAAGAATTTATAAAAACACAGCCTTTTAAAAATAAAAAAATTTCGATGTCAATTCATCTCGAAGCAAAGACTGCTTTTCTTGCGAAGGTTTTAAAAGCGGGAGGCGCTGAAGTATACGTTACTGGTTGCAATCCCTTGTCAACGCAGGACGACGTTGCTGCAGCTCTTGTTAAAGACGGTTTTGAAGTTAATGCTTGGAGAGGTGTTAATGAAGAGCAGTATAAAGAACATTTGAAGAAAACGCTTTCTCTTTGTCCGAACGTTATGATTGATGACGGCGGGGATTTGATTAATCTTCTTCAGGGCGAGTGTCGTGAATATGGAAAAAATCTCATAGGTGGTTGCGAAGAAACTACCACAGGTATTCATAGACTGAAAGCAAAAGAAGCTCAGGGTAAGCTTGATTACACAATGATTAATATAAATGACGCTGATTGCAAACATTTGTTTGATAACAGATATGGCACAGGGCAATCTACTCTTGACGGTATTATGAACAGCACAAACCTTATTATTGCCGGAAAAACTGTAGTTGTTGCAGGTTACGGCTGGTGCGGTAAGGGGATTGCTATGCGTGTTAAGGGCATGGGTGGTATTCCTGTAATTACTGAAATTGATAACGTAAAAGCTATTGAAGCAGTTATGGATGGTTTTACTGTTATGACAATGGATGAAGCTGCGAAAATAGGCGATTTGTTTATCACTGTTACAGGTTGTTGTAACGTAATAAGAAAAGAACATTTCGATTCAATGAAGAATGGCGTTTTGATTTCAAACTCAGGTCATTTTGACTGTGAAATTGATAAAACTGCTCTTGAAAATCTTGCTGTAAACGTGTTTGAAAGAAAGCCTAATATAGTCGGTTATGAAATGAAAGACGGACGCATTCTTAACCTTATGGCAGAAGGAAGACTTGTTAACCTTGCTGCAGGAAATGGACATCCCGCAGAAATCATGGATATGAGTTTTTCTCTTCAGGCAAAGTGTCTTGAATATCTTGTGAAAAACGAAGGTAAACTCGAACATAAGTTATATAGCGTACCGGCAGAAATTGACCAAAAGGTTGCACAAATGAAGTTAGCATCGCTTGGAATTACAATTGATAAGCTGAGTGATGAACAAATAGAATATTTGAATAAAGCTGAATAAAATATAAAAAACGTGAGAAAATTCTTCTCACGTTTTTTGTTTCGGATGAATATCCTGTATTATAACAAAATAAGCGGGGGATATTGAATGATTATATACGTTGTTCAACCGGGCGATACACTTGATTCTATCGCTAGAGAATACGGAGTTCCGTTATCAAGGCTTGTTTCCCAAAACGATTTAAGTGATAACGGGAATATAACTGTCGGTCAGACTATTGTAATTACATATCCGAATCAGGTTTATACAGTTCAGTCGGGCGATACTTTAGATTCAATTGCTCAAAGTTACGGAGTGACAGTTAACCAGCTTCTTAGAAATAATCCTATTCTTAAGGGAAGTGACAACATATTTGTTGGACAAACAATTATTATAGATTATGACAGTGAAACCAAAGGTCAGATGGCTGTAAACGGTTATATTTATCCTTTCGTCGAAAGAGAGACACTTATAAGAACATTGCCTTATCTTACTTATCTAACATTATTTACCTATGGGTTTAACTCTGATGGCTCTTTGGTTGACAAAGGTATAACAGATTTTGGACTTGAAGAAGATGAGATTATATCGCTTTCTATCGAATATGGCGTTGCGCCCATTATGCATTTATCTACGTTAAATGAAATGGGGTTATTTAATAGTGAGCTTGGTAACGCAATTTTAAATAATCAACAGGCACAAGATGTGTTGATTGGTAACATTATAAGCGTGTTGGATAGTAAGGGGTATTACGGGCTTGATGTAGATTTTGAATATCTTGACACAGCTAACAGGGATTTATATACATCTTTTGTATCAAAACTCCAATCAGCTTTAAATGAAAATGGGTATATACTTATAACTGCGTTAATCCCTAAAGCATCAAATAATCAACCGGGTTCTCTGTATGAGTCGCACGATTATGGCGGACTTGGCTCAGTTAGTGATTATGTTTTGCTTATGACATATGAGTGGGGATATACTTTTGGACCGCCTATGGCAGTTGCTCCTTTGAATGAAGTTGAAAAAGTAGTAAATTATGCACTTACTGAAATACCTGCAAGCAAGATTTTTCTTGGTGTGCCAAATTATGCTTATGACTGGCCTTTGCCATATACTATGGGGCAAACAAAAGCAACCAAACTTTCAAATCAACAAGCAGTTGATATGGCTATTGAAAAGGGCGCAGTAATTATATTTGATGAAGTAGCACAGACTCCTTATTTTAATTATACTGAAAACGGCATTTCTCACGTTGTGTGGTTTGATGATGCACGAAGTTTGGATGAAAAAATGAATTTAGTCCCTAAAAATGAATTATACGGTGTATCGTATTGGAATCTTATGCAGTGGTATGCACAAAATTGGCTTATACTGAATTTACAGTATGATATTCTCAAAGTAATATAAAAAACGCTGTTCATTTGAACAGCGTTTTTGTTATATAATCGAATTGACAATGTCATTCATATCGTAAAGACCGGCATTTTTACCGACAAGGAACTCTGCAGCTCTGATAGCGCCTTCAGCAAAAACGTCTCTTGATGCAGCCGAGTGAGAGAGTGAAATTATTTCATCTTTTCCCGCGAAGATTACTTCGTGTTCTCCTACAATTGTGCCGCCACGTACAGCGTGTATGCCGATTTCTTTCTTATCTCTTTTTTGTTTTACGGGTTGTCTATTGTATACGTATTCTGTATCAATTTCTCTTGTGTCTTTAAGCGCATCTGCAATCATAAGTGCAGTTCCACTTGGCGCGTCAAGTTTTTGGTTGTGGTGCTTTTCTATTATTTCGATATCAAATGAAGTTCCAAGTGACTGGCAAGCTCTCTTTGCGAGTGCAATCAAAAGATTGATTCCGAGAGACATATTTCTTGAGTAAAAAACAGGGATTGATTCCGCTGCTTTTTTTATGTTAAGAGTTTCTTCTTCTGTGTGTCCTGTTGTTGCAATAACAATTGGGAGATTGTTCTTTATTGCATAATTCAACAATCCATCAGTTGCTGTATGAAAGGAAAAGTCAATAATTACGTCACACTTACCGCAAAACTCATCAGGAGAAACAAAAACAGGGAATTCAGTATTGTTTTTTGAGCCCATAACGTCTACGCCTGCAATAATCGCACAGTTATCGTTTTCTGATACGGATTTTGCAACTGCATTTCCCATTCTGCCGTTACAGCCTGTAAGTAATATGTTTGTCATTTGTTTAAACTTCCTTTTTGTTTAAAGTTAGATAAGATTATGCTTTTTCAATGCTGAAACAAGACGAGCTTTTGTGTTTTCTTCCATTTCGCAAAGGGGAAGTCTCATTTCATCAGAGCACATACCCATAAGTGCACAAGCGGTTTTTGCGGGAATGGGGTTAACTTCGCAGAACAATGAATTAATAAGTTCAAGCAAATCAAGCTGAAGTTTGCAGCTTTCTTTTACGTTTCCTTTGAAGAAGAGTTCGCATATATCGTGTGTTTCTTTTGGCATAACGTTTGAAAGAACAGAGATAACACCCTTACCGCCGAGAGAAAGAATAGGAACAATCTGGTCGTCATTGCCGCTGTAAATGGGGAGATTGTCGCCGAGTTCAGCTGCAATTTCAGCTATTGCGCTTATGTTTCCTGACGCTTCTTTAACAGCTACGATATTTTCATGTTTTGCAAGCTCTTTATAAACAGGAAGAGAAATATTACAACCTGTTCTTGAAGGTACGTTATAAAGAATAACAGGTTTTGAAATTTTGTCAGCAACAGCAGTGAAAGATTTGATGAGGCCATTCGGTGTTGCTTTGTTATAATAGGGAGTAACAAGCAATACTGCATCAGAACCAACGTCACACGCATATTTAGAAAGGTCAATAGCGTAATCTGTGTCGTTACTTCCTGTACCTGCAATAACAGGAACTCTGCCAGCAGTTCTTTCTACTGCATATTTGATGCAATCGCGGTGTTCTTCATCAGTAAGAGTTGATGCTTCGCCTGTTGTACCGCATACAACGAGCGCGTCAATTTTATTGTTAATTTGGTTGTCAATTATTTTTCCAAAAGCTTCATAATCAACAGTTCCGTTTTTAAAAGGTGTAACTAAGGCTGTTGCAGCACCTTCAAATACTAATTTTTTCATGGTAATGTCTCCTTTTTTGACCAATTAGAAATAAAAAATAAAAAAACCGGTTGAAAACCAGCTTACCATGTAATATAATATAGTCGATGCACAAAAACATCAGAAGGATTATAATACATGATAGCCCTCCATCAGTGGTAACTGATGACAGTATGACGCTTATTAAACGTCATCCCAGCTCAATAACTTCCGTTAAGTTTTTGAACTTCGGCGGTTTTACCTTTGGGTATAAATTACACGGTAACGGAGCCTGATTATACTTAATCATCAAAACCGCGCCTCTATCTTGTTGCTATGATATCATCATTTTTTGTGTTTGTCAATAGATTTTATTTAAATGTATACATACAAAGGGGTTATATAGATGATAGTAAATGAACAGCATGAAACAACGCTGAC
>JAZRPI010000031.1:0-2134 GCA_045649165.1 Eubacteriales bacterium
TTTTTATTACAAAGTTTGCACAGGAGTTGATTTAATGCATCAGGCTTTATACAGAAAATGGCGTCCGTCTGATTTTGAAGACGTCTGCGGACAAGACCATATTACTTCTATTCTTAAATATGAAGTAGCCAACAATAAAACTACTCATGCATATCTGTTCTGCGGTTCGCGCGGTACAGGTAAGACTACCTGCGCAAAAATTCTTTCAAAGGCTGTTAACTGTGAAAATCCCATAAACGGCAATCCTTGCAACAAGTGTCATTCTTGCCTTTCTATTGACAACGGTACTGCTACTGACGTTTATGAAATGGACGCTGCAAGTAACAACGGCATTGATAATATCCGCGATATCCGTGACGAAGTACTTTATACTCCGTCAGAACTTAAAAATAGAGTTTATATAATCGACGAAGTACACATGCTTTCAACAAGCGCTTTCAACGCTCTTCTCAAAACTCTTGAAGAGCCGCCCGAAAACGTTATATTTATTTTGGCAACAACAGAAACACAGAAAATCCCTGCGACTATTCTCTCTCGTTGCCAAAGATTTGATTTCAGAAGAATACCCACAAAAACTATTGCAGACAGACTTGATTATATAGCAAAAGAAGAAGGCTTGAAGCTTGATTCAGACGCTGCTTTCTTGATTGCAAAACTTGCTCAGGGCGGTATGCGTGATGCTATCAGTATGCTTGAGTTGTGCTCAGGCGAACACGAAGAAATCACAAATGACGTAGTCATTGAAACAACGGGAATAAACAGCCGCGACAGCGTTATAAAGACTGTTAACGCTATTTACTCAAAAGACTACGAAACAATTTTAGAACAGATTAACACTTTGCATACGTCTTCTCTTGATATTGCTGTTTTCTGGAATGACTTACTCTCTCTTTACAGAGATATGTTCGTTGTCAAAAACACAAAATCGCCTAAAAACTATCTTGACGTATCGGAAACCGAGTTTGAAGAAATAAAAGAAATATCAGCAAAGTTTTCAAACGCTGTTATTTCATCGCATATAAGTCAGCTTGAAGAAACATTTTCTGCTATGCAAAGGCCGAACGCATCTAAGAGAATATGTGCTGAAATGGCTCTTATAAAAATGTGTGACAACAAGCTCACAAACACAAACGATGCGTTGGCTGAAAGGGTTGCAGCAATCGAAGAAAAACTTGCAAGTGGTAACTTCTCTGCCCCTGTCATGCAAACTGTTACAACAGAAAAACAGACAGAAGAAGTTATTATTCCTAAAGAAGAAACAAAAAAGGAAGAAACCCCTAAAGAAGAAATAAGATACGCTGACAAAACTGAGAAAAAAGTTTTACGACAGCTTAACAGTTGGCCCGAAATCGTCAAAAAGTTTTCAAAAACTGACCCGAGCACATCATCGTTCTTGGGTATGTCTTATGCATACAAAAACGGCGATAATATTGTGATACGAGTGCCCGGTACTTTTACTTACGATATTATTTCTCAGACGAACGTAAAGCAGACTCTTGTCTCTCTTATTAATTCAACTGAAGACACAAATATTACAACAGCAAACCTTATAGTTGAAATTAATGCAGAGAAACCCACATTCGACGACGAATCAGGTATTGATGAGTTGATTGAAAACAGCAAATAATAAAACCTAACATACAAGGAGAATTTACAATGAAAGCAAGATTACCTCAGGGAATGGGCGGCGGCCCCGGAAATATGCAGGCTATGCTCAGACAGGCTCAGAAAATGCAGGAAGATATGGCAAACTTGCAGGCAGAGCTTGATGAACGCGAATATGAAATTAAAGCAGGCGGCGGTGCTGTTGTTTTGAAGATTAACGGCAAAAAGCAGATTGTTGAACTTAATATTGACAAAGATATCGTCGACCCCGATGATACAGAAACATTGGCAGACGTACTTACTGCTGCATTCAACGAAGCTATCCGCACTGTTGAAGATACAAACCAATCAGAAATGGAGAAAATAACCGGCAGTCTTAATATGCCCGGTATGTTTTAATTAGAAGATGTCAGAATTTATTCCACCGCTTGAAATACTTATTGAACAGTTTCAGCGTTTGCCCGGTATTGGAAGAAAGACCGCGCAAAGACTCGCTTTTTCTATCATTGATTCAGAAGAAGAAAACGTA
>JAZRPI010000032.1:0-3441 GCA_045649165.1 Eubacteriales bacterium
AACTGCAGTTTTACCTACCCCCGGTTCGCCTATAAGACAGGGGTTATTTTTTGTTCTTCTTGAAAGAATTTGTATTACTCTCTGTGTTTCTGTATCTCTGCCGATAATGGGGTCTAATCTTCCGTCTTTCGCCATTTGAGTAAGGTCACGTCCGTACTGCTTGAGTGTAGGCGCGTCCTTTAAATTTGTCTTTCCGCCATTTTTCTTGCTTTCAAAACCTTTACCGTTCTGCTGACGGTTGTCAGCAAAATCCTGTTCGTCAACGCCTTTGATATAGTTTACAAGGTCGTTTGCAAGTTCATTTATATTAACTCCCTGTGCGCTGAGTATTCTTACTGCAACGCAGTCACTTTCCGACAGAAGTCCAAGCAAAATATGCTCTGTGCCTATATAATTCTGACCGAGTCGCATTGCCTGATATGCAGACGATTCAATAATCTTCTTTGTTCTTGGTGTCATATCGGATGCGCTTACGTTGGTTTTTGCTGAACTTCCCGATATTTCTTTTATCATATTTGAACAGGTCTCAAAATCTGCATTTCTATTTGTCAATATTTTTGAAGCCACACCGTCTTTTTCAGACAAAAGACCTAAAAGTATATGCTCACTTCCAATATAAGTGTGGCCGTATTCACGCGCATATTCAAGTGCGTTATTCAATGCGTTTTGAGCTGACTGTGTAAATCTGTTGTTCACTCAAACTCCACCTTTCATTTTTCTTTAACCTAACATTTTTCTTATATAATCTGCGCGAATAATATCTCTTTCATATTCGCTCATATTCTTGTTTCCGTTGTTTACTATTATATTTGCGGGAAGAACTCCGATAAGTAATTCTCCTAAAGTTTCATAGTCTAAATTTTCTATAAGACCGAGAGAAATACCAAGTCTTACGTCAGAATAGAGCTTCAAAAACTCTTTTGAAGTCATAACTCTTGCAAATTTCAGTATTCCGTAAGAACGGCAAACCCTGTCTGCCAATGCAGAATAGTTGTCACTTTTGATAACTTCTCTTGCTTTTCTTTCGCTTTCACAAATCTGCATTACCATATCGTTCAGTTTTTTTATGGTATCTTCTTCGCTGACACCCATAGTTACCCTGTTTGAAATCTGATAAAGACAACCGTCAGGAGAAGTACCTTCGCCATACATTCCGCGTACGACAAGTCCTAATTTTGAAAGCTGTACCGATAATTTTTCAATAGAATGAGTCATTGTCAATGCAGGTAAAAAGAGCATTACAGACACTCTCATTCCAAGACCTAAATTGGTAAGACAGTGGGTTAGATATCCGTATTTTTTGTCAAAAGCGATGTTAAGCTTTTCATTTAATATTCTGTCGTATTTTTCTGCCACTTCGTATGCTTTTTCAAGGTCAAGGCCTGACAAAATGCACTGAAGTCTTATATGGTCTTCTTCGCATACCATAACAGAAACGTTTTCGCTTTCGTTATTCAAAAGCGCGTGTGGCATCTTCTTTTTGGCAAAATTGGGGCTGATATAATGCTTTTCAACCATAGCCATTGTTTCTGCCTGTGTAAAGTTTTCAAATTCTATTTTGTCAAAATCTTTACCGATTGCATTTTCAACCTTTTCAATTATTTCTCTGCACGAAGTTGCATCAAGCTTTGAATCAAAGGGATAATCAGCAATATTTCTTGCAAATCTTACTCTTGAACTGACGACTACGTCGTTTTCTTTTCCTTTTGTGTTATACCAAGACATATTTTTACCCCCTTTTTTTAATTTTCTTTGCTTTCCATTTCGCGTATTTTATCACGGAGAACAGCCGCTTTTTCAAACTCCTGAAGTGTAATTGCTTCATCAAGCTCTTTTTTAAGTTCACAAAGCTTGTCTTCGGCTGTTTCCTGTGTCTTATGCTTTTCGTGGATTTTCCCCGCATAGCCTGTCCTGCCGTGTATTCTTTCAATGCTGTTTTGTAATTCTTTCTCAAAAACTTCGTAGCACTTTGAACAGCCGACCTTGCCATTTGTTACAAGCTCATCAAAGGTTGAACCACAAAGTGTGCACTTCTTTTTTTCTGCAATTTTGTTGAGTTTTGTATCGTTTGAAAAACCTAACAATTCTTTAAGTCCATAAACACCGTCATTAGCAAACCCAAACCCGAAATCATCAAAAAGTGACGGCATTTTTATATTTATCTTGCCTGAAGACTGCAATTTCTCTGCACATTCAGAACAAAGGGCGTATTCTTCTGTATGACCGTTTACTGTCTGTTTATAATATATTTCTGCATTATTCTTTCCGCATACTTTACAAATCATATTTTTTCTCCTTTCATGTATTCAATCTATTTTACTTCATAAGCCTTAATATAATATGTCGTAATATATCGGCTCTTACTGTATTTCTTGCAAGTGTTGGCAGTTTTGCCAATGCAGCATTTGACAAAGTACTGCTGAGCAATACGTATTCTCTTTCGCTGATTACTTCTTTGTCATAAAGATTACCCAAGAAAGCTATTGCTTCTTTTTCATCAATAGAATCGCCGACAGCGTACAGAAAGTGCATCAGGTATTCATCTTTGTGCATCTGTTTTTTTACAATTCTTATATATCCGCCGCCACCGCGTCTGCTTTCGATTATGTATCCCCTTTCAGGCGTAAATCTTGAAGTTATTACGTAGTTAATCTGACTGGGAACACAACCAAGCTGTCCTGCAAGGTCGTTTCTTTTGATTTCGGTTTCCCCTTGTCCTTCGTTTATCATCTCTTCTATAATTTTTGCAATAGCATCTGATATAAGCATATTTTTTCTCCTGTGTTTTTGACTTTGACTTTCTTTGACTTTTGTTTTCATCTGCATTATAGCACAAAGGTCAAAGAAAGTCAATACCATTTTTGACTATTAAAACTACATCAATTTCCCGCCATTACAGCATTATAAATCTGAGAAAGCGCAAGCCACGTAGTTGATGAAACAACGCCTGTTTCTTTTATTCCAAACATTCTTTGGAACTCTCTCACGGCATTTTCGGTATTCTCATCAAAAAATCCGCTTTCATTTACCCTGACTAAGCCTGAAAATCTGTCTGCCGCAACGTTGAGATATTCCTGAAGATACCTTACTTCGCTCCCTTCACTGCCCTTTATAAGAATGTTACCGAAATAATCAACAGCACTTCTGGAAAATGCACTCGCGGGCAGACTTCTGTATAACCCTTCGTAAACAGATATAAGTGTGTTCCATACTTCATTTGTTACTATTCCGTTAGGCTCAAGACCGAATACTTTTTGAAAGGATACCACCGACTGATACGTTTTTTCGCCAAACACCCCCACAATTTCGAGTGGTGGAATACGTCTTTCAAATGCAGAAACAAACAATAGATAATACTGCAAAAGCTTTACCGCATTACCTATACTGCCGTATTCCAAATCCGACCTTAAGACTCTTGGAATATCTGCAAGTTCTTGGCCT
>JAZRPI010000033.1:0-6253 GCA_045649165.1 Eubacteriales bacterium
GCGCCACCCATAATAACAATATTCAGTTCTGTATTTCCCTTTTATCTTTTTCGCTTTGCTGTTTTTTCTTCAATACTTCATTAATCTTTGCTGTATTTTTCTTAATTATTGCATAAATAACAGCCCAGATTGCCAAAAAACCGACAATAAAAATACCTGAGAAAACTAAAATCGGAGTTGCTCCCCATTCAAGCCAATCGTTAAGCAAATATGTGCAAAGATAGCTGATATATAAAACACTGCCATGAATCAAAATTGCTACCATTAAAGGCAATCGTTCAATTTGATAGATAGCGTTCATTCCGCCCGCGATAAAAGCAAGCGCGGATATTGAAAATATCCCCGTACAGACTTGATTTACCGTCAGAGTGTCTAAATCAGCGTGATTCTGCAAAATCAGATACAATATCGCCAAAACAATCGGTCCAATACCGCAGGCAATCATACCACGGCGAAAAAATTCCAAAACATTCTTTTTCATATTCCTTCATATCTCCTTCTGATTTCTGCAAAACACCGTCTGGAAACATACTCCCGATAACCACATTGAAATACAGCGTCCACTCCGCCACTGAACGCCGCATCAAATTGCTGAATACAATGCTCGTTGGCAAGAGTAGATTTATTAATACGTATGAAATAAGACGGTAATACTTCTTCCAAATCGCGAAGTCTGTCCTGTATACGATAGCGGTTACCATTTACATCAATAGCAATAACCTTCCTGTCAAGAACGGTAATACATTCTATTTCCTGAAATGCTAACTTTCGCATCTCATCGTCCCTGTACCCCATAATGCTGTCAGCACCGGAGAAGCTACACACAAGATTTTCTATCTGCTGCGTCAAAGATGAAGGCGAATGAACAATTGCTGTTATTTCTTCTTCTGCATTTTTGTCAATAATAAGTTTGTATTTCATTTTATAAAATCCTTACTGCTTTTTCATCTGCCTGAGAAAACATATTACAGCAATCGCTGTTATAATTACGCTGTACAGAATAATCGGCAAAATATGCGAAGCTGCAACTTTGAAATTTCCCAGGCACAACGCCTTTTCCATTTCCACCGCGTGAAAAAATGGCAGTGCGTTGGCTATTTTCTCGAAAATTCCACCCACAAGCTTCAAATCAAACCATACTCCTGAAAGCCATGCAGAGAGATTGGTAAGCAATGCACCGCAAATACCGCCAACCTGCTTTACACCAAAAATACTGCCGCATAATAGCCCTAATGCAATATTGAAAATAGCCATGGGTATGATTCCAATTATAGCATAAATAATATTTACGCTGACACTTAGCCCTAAAGGAATTGCAAACAGATAGCAGATAACTGTCTGTCCGATAGCGATAGGCAGAATCGGAAGCATATAACCTATAATAAAATCAAAAGCCGTAAGCGGCGTTGTGTACAGTCTCTGTAAAAGAGCACTTTCTCGGTCTTTGGCAATCAAAGTAGCCGAAAAAAGCGTCATAAAAGACAGACCGAATACGGTAATACCCGGAGTCAGTGTGTCAATTTCAAACAGGCTTACAGGAATATTTGCCTGCATAGCACTAAGAAGCAACAGCAAAACCAAAGGAAAACCAAGACCGAAGCAAAGATTAAGTGGGTCACGTAAAATCTCCTTTGTACATCTTCTGGCAAAGGTCATCATTCTCATACAGCACTCTCCTTTACAATAGAAACGAACGCTGTTTCAAAATTGTTTGTTCCAACTTTTTCTTTTAATTCTTCTACCGTCCCTACCGCAAGCAAACTGCCGCTTTTCATAATCCCAATACGGTCTGACAAAGCTTCCGCTTCTTCCATATAATGTGTAGTCAGTATAATAGTCACTTTGCCTTTCAAAGAGCAAATCACTTCCCAGAGCTCGTGCCTTGCAATAACGTCTAATCCAAGAGTAGGCTCGTCTAAAAACAGAATTTTTGGTTCGCTAATCAGCGCCATTGCAATGCTGACACGGCGCTGCCAACCACCCGATAACTTTCCCGCCCTTCTCTGTAAAACAGAATCCAGAGCAAATTGTCCGGAAAGCTCTCTGATTTTTGCTTCAGTTTTTTCCTTAGAAAATCCGTGAATACCGCAGAACAGTTCAAGGTTTTCTTTCACAGAAAGATTAGGAGCAACAGCAGTCTCCTGTGGAGATACACCAATTAATCGCTTTACCTGTTCTGATTGCTTTGTTATGTTGTATCCACCCACGAAAGCATCGCCACTGGATGGTTTTGTCAAGCAGGTCAGCATTTTTATGGTTGTAGTTTTTCCTGCACCATTAACACCCAGCAAAGAAAACAATTCACCTTGCTGAATTTCTAAATTAAGTTTGTCCACGGCAGTTATATCTTTGTACTGTTTGACAAGCTCAATTGTTTTTATTTCTTGCATTTGTAACAGTCTCCTTTTTTGTTTACAATATTATTATATCAAACAAAAAAGAATAAATGTTCACTTTTGTCTATTCGGTCATTTATGGTGTCTCATCGGTTAAAAAACATCCAAAATTTATTGATTTGATTATATCACAACCAACAGTTTAAATCAATTATTTACCGATACTGCCAATGCCAAAAAACAAAACAGACATCCTTATGGATGTCTGTTTTGTTTGGCGCAGGCAGAGAGATTCGAACTCCCGTGGGGTTACCCCCAAACGGTTTTCAAGACCGCCTCGTTATGACCACTTCGATATGCCTGCGTATATAATTTACGAGTGTTGTTCTCACAACACCCGCGTATTATATCATATATTTTTTACTTTGTCAATACTTATTGATGCTCATTTTTTTATATTTTATGCCAAAATTTATTCTTCAACGTTAAACTTTTTGCCAAGCACCTTAAATACGTACGATATTGTAACGCCAATCGCTACGGCAACAACACTCAAAATCCAGTTAAGCAAACCACTCGGCAATCCGGGGAATATGCTTATAACAGAGCCTGTCATAAAGCCAAGCACCATTAAAAATGCGAAACTGCGATGTTTCTCAAATATTCTTTTTGTTATATTCGAGAAAAGCACCATACCGATAAGGAACGCTAATACGACTGTACCAACCGTTAATACGCTTGTGTACCAGTCGGGCGTAAACCATTTGTCAAAAGAAAGTATACCTGTAACAAGGTGTAAAAGTGGCTCGTATACACTGAACATCATAAGAAGCATTGATACGCTCATTCCGGGCATCATACTCATCATACCGCAGATTGCGCCACAGATTGGAAGATATATGCGCATACCAAGACTTGCCGCGTTGGTAGTATCAACTGCAACCGTAATATCAGCTTTTGCAAGAAAACCTACACCCAAAGCAATGGCAAGCGCAAATGCTACGCCGATAAAATATTTAGCTTTGATTTTCCCCTTTTTTGCTTCGTCAAGCACTGTCGGTATACTACCTGCAATCAGACTCATAAAGAGCAAGTATGCGGGAACTGTATAGTGTGCAAAAAGAAAATCAAGCGCTTGTATAAGAGCTATAACACTTATTCCCGCACCGATAACCATGGGAATAAGATAGACTACATTTTTTTTGAAGTTTTTGAAGGGGTTAGATATGATAGTAATAAGTTCGTCGTATATCCCCATCATTACCGCCATTATGCTGCCACTGATTCCGGGGGCAATAACGCTTATACCCAAAAACGCGCCGCACAGCATACGGTAGAAGAAATTTTTTGCTGAAGCTTTTTCCATTTTGAACCTCGTTTTTGTTGAGTGTTGTTAGTAAAAAATGTTTGACTTTGTAAATAATAATTAGGACTAACATTTATTTTACAATGAAAACACATTTTTTGCAATAGAAAGACGTTTATTTAACAAAAAATGCACAAACGATACTATAGATACGACTTGACACAGTAGATTTTATTTGTTATAATAGCTAGGCAAAATAGATATTATACGTATCGAGATGTGGCGCAGCTGACTGCAAGCTTTGCTTTGGGCAAAGAGCACGAGCGCTGTCTGTGACAGATGAAGCGAGTCACAGTTTTGATAAAAAACTATTCACATAACAATATAATATTTCGAGATGTGGCGCAGCTGGTAGCGCGCTTGCTTTGGGAGCAAGATGCCGCAGGTTCAAGTCCTGTCATCTCGACCAAAAATACGGTATACCCTTTGGGGTATGCCGTGTTTTTTTGTTTAATGCTGAAAGGACTTGAAGGGGAGCGGTAGTGAATTGACAGTCCGGTGGACTGTCAAGAGCCGCGGAAGACCGAGTGCGTAGGTCGCACGAGACCAAGTCCTGTCATCTTGCACCACACAAAACAAAACCGACCCATGCAGGTCGGTTTTATTTATTTTGCCATTATTTCTTACAATATTCTTTTATAGCTTCAGTAACAAAATCTGCCGTGCCGTCGCCGTTTTTGTCTATATTGTTTTTAAAACGTTCATCGCATACGTACATCTGACCGAGTCCTGCGAGAATCTCATCGGTGCAGTGATAAAAATTCTCCGTAATATAGTCCTGCAATTTTTTGACAAGTTCCTGCGCTCTGTCGCTGTCGGCACTTACTCCGCTTTTTCTACATTCTGAAAACTCGGCAAACACACTATTCATTCCGTCAATTACGGTATTCCATTTATCCTTTGTGTAGTTGGCTGTCTTTTCTGTATGTTCTTTATAAGCGTCTGTTTTTCCCCATTTTTGTTTTACTTCTTTATCGTAATTATTCATTGTATCTTCTCCGATTCTTATTATACTTAAATTATATCACTCTTCACTCTTTTTCTCAACCCCATTTTTTGCATAAACCAATTCATCATCGTTCAAAATAAAAAACAAAAGGAGTGAATTTATGAGCAATCGATTATCAAATGAAACAAGCCCATATCTACTTCAACACAAGGACAATCCTGTTGACTGGTATCCTTGGTGCGATGAAGCATTTGAACGCGCAAAACAGGAAGACAAACCTGTCTTTTTAAGCATTGGGTACAGTGCGTGTCATTGGTGTCACGTACTCGCTCACGAGAGCTTTGAAGATAAAGAAATAGCCGAAATACTAAACAAACATTTTATATCAATCAAAGTAGACAAAGAAGAGAGACCTGATATCGACAGTGTATATATGTCAGTCTGCCAAGCCTTTACAGGAAGCGGCGGGTGGCCAACCAGCATATTTATGACAGCGGACGGAAAACCCTTTTTTGCGGGAACCTATTTCCCAAAAACCACACAAATGGGTATGATAGGTTTCAAAGAACTTTTACTCGCCATACACGAAAAATGGGTATCCGACCGTAATATGCTATTACAACAGGCGAATAAAATAATCAAACATTTGAACCAAACACAAAATTCATCGGACACTTCCGATGTTAATTTAACTCATTTGGCAGTTCAGCAATATAAAAGCATCTATGATGAAAAATATGGGGGTTTTGGGCGTGAACCAAAGTTCCCGACTCCACACAATCTGCTGTTTTTACTTGATTACTATAAGCGTTACAAAACAGAATCGTGTCTGAGTATGGCAGAGCACACACTTATGCAAATGTATCGCGGTGGAATGTTCGACCATATAGGCTATGGATTCTGCCGTTATTCCACCGACAAAAAGTTTCTTGTTCCCCATTTTGAAAAAATGTTGTATGACAATGCCCTTCTTATTCTTGCTTACTGCAAAGCGTATACGATAACAAAAAAAGAATTATACCTTGAAATCGCAGAGAAAACGGCAAACTATATTCTTCGGGAAATGACTTCCAAAGAAGGCGGATTTTACAGTTCGCAAGATGCTGACAGCGAAGGAAAGGAAGGTCAATATTATCTGTTTACACCAAGCGAAATTACCAAAATATTAGGACAAGATGACGGCGAGTGTTTCAACCGTTATTTTGATATTACAGATGCGGGTAATTTTGAAGGTAAAAATATCCCCAATCTGCTTAAAAGCGACCCTTCTGATAAAAAATTTGAGTCTTTTTTGCCTGTACTTGAGAATTACCGTAAAAAACGTTATTCGCTCCACCGCGATGAGAAAATCTTAACATCTTGGAACGGCTTTATGATTGCTGCTATGTGTGAACTGTACCTTGTCAGCAAAAAAGAAATATATCTTTCGACCGCAAAAAATGCCGACAGTTTTATACAAAAACAACTGTGTGAAAGCGACACTCTATACGTTAGCTTTCATTCGGGGAAAAAAGGGGTAAAAGGTTTTTTGGATGACTATGCCGCATATATCTTTGCTCAGCTGTCGCTGTATCGCGCCACATTGGAACGTAATTATTTAAT
>JAZRPI010000034.1:0-4532 GCA_045649165.1 Eubacteriales bacterium
GGACTTGAAAATGTCAGATTTATCAACAGATACTATGTTGAAGGTATCAGCGAAGAGATATTTGAAAAGGCAAAATATACAATATTCTCTGAACCGCAGACAGACATTGCGACAGATACAATAGAATATGAAAAGGCTGAAAGAGTGTTTGCAGTTGAATACTTGCCCGGTCAGTTTGACCAGCGCGCAGACTCTTGTTCACAGTGTATCCAGATTCTTACACAGGGTGACAGACCTATCGTAAAGACTGCAAAGATTTATATTCTTTCGGGCGAAATTTCTGATGAAGAGTTTGAAAGCATCAAGAAGTATATAATCAACCCCGTTGAATGCCGTGAAGCTTCATTTGAAGTTCCTGCATCATTGGAAGACAAGCACGAAATGCCTGATATGGTTCCCACAATCGAAGGCTTTACAGCTATGGCAAGGGAAGAATACAAGGGCTTTATTGCAAAATATGGTTTGGCAATGGACGAAGACGACGTTGCTTTCTGTGTTAAGTATTTCAAAGACGAAGAAAAGAGAGACCCTACATTGACAGAACTTCGTCTTATTGACTCATATTGGTCAGACCACTGCCGTCATACAACTTTCTTGACACATATTGACGGTGTAAAAATAGAAGATTCATTTATTGCTGACACATACAAGGACTATCTCGCAAAGAGAGAAGAAGTATACGTTGGCAGAAATAAGCCCATGACTCTTATGGATATTGGTACACTTGCTGCAAAATATCTTAAGAAAAAGGGTGTTCTCAAGAACCTTGACGAATCTGAAGAAATCAACGCTTGTTCTGTAAAGATTAAAGCAGAGATTGACGGCAAAGAAGAAGATTGGCTCTTGATGTTCAAGAACGAAACACACAACCACCCCACAGAAATTGAACCTTTCGGTGGTGCTGCAACTTGTCTCGGCGGTGCAATCCGTGACCCGCTTTCAGGCCGTTCATACGTATATCAGGCTATGCGTGTAACCGGTGCTGCTGACCCCAGAAAGAAAGTAAGCGAAACAATCCCCGGCAAGCTTTCACAGGCAAAGATTACAACAGGTGCTGCAAACGGTTATAGTTCATACGGTAACCAGATTGGTCTTGCGACAGGTAGCGTAAATGAAATTTATCATCCCAACTATGTTGCAAAGAGACTTGAAATCGGCGCTGTTGTTGGTGCAGCTCCCGCAGAAAACGTAATAAGAGAAGTTCCCGAAGACGGCGACGTTGTAGTACTTCTTGGTGGTAGAACAGGACGTGACGGTTGCGGCGGTGCAACAGGTTCATCAAAGGCGCACACAACAGAATCACTTACTAAGTGCGGCGCAGAAGTTCAGAAGGGTAACCCCCCCGAAGAAAGAAAACTTCAGAGACTCTTCCGTTCAAAGGAAGCGACAACTCTTATCCGTCGTTGTAACGACTTTGGTGCTGGTGGTATTTCAGTTGCTATCGGCGAACTTGCTGACGGTCTTGACATTGACCTTTCAAAAGTACCGAAGAAGTATGAAGGTCTTGACGGAACAGAACTTGCTATTTCCGAATCACAGGAAAGAATGGCTGTTGTTGTAAGAGCAAAAGATGCAGAAAAGTTTATGCAGCTTGCATTGAAAGAAAACCTTGAATCAACAATTGTTGCAAGAATTACAGAAGAAAAGCGTCTCAGAATGCATTGGAACGGAAAGACAACAGTTGACCTTTCTCGTGAATTCTTGAATTCAAACGGCGCAGAAAAGCATACACAGATTGCAGTTGAAAAGGCAAATGTAGAAAACATATTCGGCGCATCATCTGCAAAACACGCAAATAAATCAATCAAAGAAACATTTAATTCACTTGTTTCAGACCTTAATGTATGCTCACAGAGAGGTCTTGTAAGCCGATTTGACTCATCAATCGGTGCTGGCAGTGTTGTTATGCCTTATGGTGGTAAGACACAGTCAACAGCTCCTCAGTATATGGCGGCAAAACTTCCCGTACTCAAGGGCGAAACAAATACAGTATCAGTTATGGCTTATGGCTATAACCCCATGATAGCAGAAAACAGCCCCTACCACAGTGCGCTTTATGCAGTAACAGAAAGCGTAGCAAGAATGGTTGCGGCAGGTGTTCCTTTTGAAGATTGTTACCTTACATTCCAGGAATACTTTGAAAGAACAAACAACAAGCCTGAAAGATGGGGCAAACCCTTTGCAGCGCTTCTTGGTGCTTTCAGAGCTCAGACAGAACTCGGACTTGCGGCAATAGGCGGTAAGGACAGTATGAGTGGTACGTTTGAAAACATTGACGTTCCGCCTACACTTGTTTCATTCGCTTGCGCGGCAACAAAGTTGCAGAATATTACAACTCCTGAATTTAAGGCAGCAGACAGTAACGTATATCTTGTTACACCTGAATATGACGAAAACGGAATTGTAGACTTTGACTCGCTCAAGAAAGTATTTGCATATATCCACACACTTATTACAGATAAGAAAGCTAAGGCTGTTTATACATTAGGTTTCGGCGGTGTTGCTGAAGGTATCGCAAAGATGACTTTCGGTAACGAAATCGGTTTTGAATTTAATGGAAACGTTGATGTAAACGACATTCTTGCAACAAGATACGGCTCATTCATTGTTGAAACAGACGCTGAAATTGAAGGCAAACTTATTGGTAAGACAATTGCTGACGCTGTTATTAAGGCAAATGGCGAAACTGTATGCGTAAAAGAACTTAGAGAAGCTTGGGAAGCTCCGCTTCTTAAGGTATTCCCGACAGAAGCTAAGGGTGTTGGAAAAGATACAACAGAAACATTTGCATATACAGAAAGAAATATTTCAAGACCTGCTATCAAGGTAGCAAAACCCCGTGTTATTATTCCTGTATTCCCCGGAACAAACTGCGAATACGACACAGCAAGAGCATTTGAAAGAGCAGGGGCAGAAGCTGAAATATTTGTACTTCGTAACATTAATTCTGACGTGCTTACACAGTCAATCAAGGAATTGGCAGAAAAGATTAACAACAGTCAGATTATGATGATTCCCGGCGGCTTCTCAGGTGGTGACGAGCCCGACGGTTCAGGTAAGTTTATTACTGCAGTACTTCGTAACCCCATGGTTAAAGAGGCTGTAACAAATCTTCTTGAAAACCGTGACGGTCTTATGCTCGGTATCTGTAACGGCTTCCAGGCACTTGTAAAATCAGGACTTTTGCCTTACGGTAAGATTATGGATACTATGGATAACGACAGCCCGACGTTGACGTTCAACGCAATCGGCAGACACCAGTCACAGATGGTACAGACAAGAATTTCATCTGTTAAGTCTCCTTGGTTTGCAAACGTAAACACAGGCGATATCCACACAGTACCGATTAGCCATGGCGAAGGTAGATTTATGGCATCTGAAGAATTCATCAGACAGCTTGAAGCAAATGGACAGATAGCTACTCAGTACGTTGATGAAAAGGGCAATCCTACAATGGATGTTGTATTCAACCCCAACGCATCAACATACGCTATTGAAGGTATTACAAGCCCTGACGGCAGAATTTTGGGTAAGATGGCGCACAGCGAACGTATCGGCAACGGCGTTGCTATCAACGTTCCCGGCGAACAGGACCAGAAGATATTCCTTTCAGGTGTAGAATACTTCAAATAAAAAACAAAAATAAAGGACTTGCATTATGCAAGTCCTTTTTGCTTTTTGTGTATAACATTTTTATAATTTCTGCATAAAATACTCTTGAAAAGACGATTTGAAAGGGAGAAAATTTTTAATGCAGAACGAAAAGAAATATTTTGCATCAGCCAATACAGACAAAGGCTTTGTTTCATATTTTGAAGACGTTTTTGGAAAACTTGAAATGGTATATATAATAAAAGGCGGACCCGGTACAGGAAAATCAAGCTTTATAAGAAAAATAGCTGACGAAGCGGAAAAAAGGAAATATAGTGTTGAGTATTATTACTGCTCGTCTGACCCACTTTCGCTTGATGGTATAATAATTGAAGAACTGAAGACTGCTGTAATTGACGGTACAGCACCACACACATACGACCCAAAGATTGCAGGTGTAAAAGAAAGTATAATAAACCTAGGCGACAACTGGGACAGACAAATATTACTTACCGACAAAGACAAAATATGCAGACTGACAGAAGAGAAGAGTGTACTTTACAACAACGTGTATAACTATCTAGCCGCAGCGGGCAGAATAGAGTCGGAAATAAGACTGTGCAACAAGAGATATGTAAAGAAAGAAAAAATGGAAGGCGCGGTAAAAAGACTGAGCAAGGGGTGGAAAAAAGGAAAAGGCTTTGAAAGAAAGATAAGGGTTGTTGAAGGAATATCACATGCGGGTCATATAGTTTATTCTACGTATCACTCAATGGCTGAAAAAAGGTACGTAATACGCGACAGATACGGTATAGGAAGTGTGTTTTTAGATTTAGTAATGAAAAAGGCTTATGAAAACGGACTAAAAACCGTATATAGCCCAAGAATACTTGACAATTCAGATATTATGGCAATATACTTACCCGAAGTAAGCACGTCGT
>JAZRPI010000035.1:0-12095 GCA_045649165.1 Eubacteriales bacterium
GACTGCCAAAGGCTGTCAATAGTTCCAACGTCTTTCCAATATCCTTCAAACGAATATGCATAAAGTTTATACTGGTCTTCAATAAGCTTGGGGATAATATTTTTACCAAAGTCGTTACTTGACTCTGGGTCTTCATTATCTGCTATAAGATATTTCTTGAGAACGTTCCATTTGAAGATATATATACCCATTGAAGCTTTTGTACTCTTTGGATTCTTTGGTTTTTCTTCAAACTCATAAACCTTGCCGTCAGGCTTCGTATTCATAATACCAAATCTTGATGCTTCTTCAAGCGGAACGTCAAGAACGGCTATCGTACAGTCTGCCTTTTTCTTCATGTGGGCATGGAGCATTTCTGCGTAGTCCATTTTGTAGATATGGTCGCCCGACAATATGAGAACGTTTGTAGGATTATATCTGTCAATAAACGAAATATTCTGGAAAATAGCATTCGCAGTTCCTTTATACCATTCAGAGCTTTCACTCTTTGAGTAAGGCGAAAGAACGTGTATGCCACCATTCGTACTGTTAAGCCCCCAAGGCATACCATTGCCGATATATTCATTTAACTGAAGGGGCTGATACTGAGTAAGAATACCAACAGTATCAATACCTGAATTTACACAATTTGACAGAGGGAAGTCTATAAGGCGGTATTTACCACCAAAAGGCACAGCAGGTTTAGCGGTATTTTCTGTCAAAACCATAAGTCTGCTTCCCTGACCTCCTGCAAGTATCATCGCTATACAATCTTTTTTGCGAAACAACATTTATTTCCCTCCAATGTATTTGTTTTCTCTTTTATAAAACACTGCCGACATAGCAGGTATTGTAAACTCGCCTGAATATTTATATCCGTGCATTGATATATCAATTCCGGACACAGCCTTTGTTCTGACGGATTTTCCGCCATACTTGGCTTTATCCGTTGAGAATATAGGCACGTATATATCATTTGTAGGAAGGCCTAATCTGTATTTCTTTCTTGTTACGGGACAGAAATTAAAAAGACAGATTATCTCTTCCCCTTTCTTGTTAATTCTTCTGAATGCGATTACACTTTGGTCATTGTCATCGGCAGAAATCCAGGAAAAACCATTCCAGTCTGTATCGTTTTCCCAAAGTTCAGAATTATCAAGATAAAAGTTATTCAAATCTCTTACAAACTTGTGAAGCTTGTTGTGTTTCTCGTATTCAAGCAAGAACCAGTCAAGCGGTTGACGGAAATTCCATTCAATAAACTGACCAAATTCATTACCCATAAACGAAAGCTTTTTACCTGGATGAGCTATCATATATGCATACAAAACACGAAGATTATCAAATTTTGCATCATAATCGCCGGGCATTTTTTCAATCATCGACCTTTTTCCATGCACAATCTCGTCATGTGAGAAAGGCAGAATAAAGTTTTCTGAAAATGCATACGTCAGCGAAAACGTTATATTATTGTGGCATCCCTTACGGAACAAAGGGTCGGTTGACATATATTTCATCATATCATTCATCCAGCCCATATTCCATTTGAAATTGAAACCAAGGCCACCGTCATAGCTCGGTTTTGTAATCATTGGAAATGCGGTAGATTCTTCTGCAATCATCAATATGCTTGGATTTTCTTTAAATGCCCTTTCGTTGAGCTGTCTGAGAAAATCAATCGCTTGTAGGTTATAATTTCCACCAAACTCATTTGGTACGTATTCATCCCTACCATAATCAAGATAAAGCATTGATGCAACAGCGTCAACGCGAATTCCGTCGACGTGAAATTCTCTTATCCAGAACAGCGCGCTTGAAACAAGGAATGATTTAACTTCATATCTTGCATAATTAAATATTCTCGTATTCCATTCAGGGTGTTCATTCATTCGAGAATCAGATAATTCATAACAACAAGAACCATCAAACTCACACAAGCCATATTCATCCTTTGGAAAGTGCGCCGGTACCCAGTCTAGAATTACCCCTATGTCAGCTTCATGACATTTTTCAATAAACTCCTTGAACTGTTGCGGAGTACCATATCTGAATGTAGGAGCAAAATAACCGGTTACCTGATATCCCCACGACTGGTCAAAAGGATATTCTGTAATAGGCATAAGCTCAATATGTGTATATCCCATTTTCCTTACGTAAGGAATAAGCTTGTCGGCAATTTCACTGTATGTATACAATCTGCCGTCTTTCTTTTTCTTCCATGAGCCAAGATGAAGCTCATATATATTAATAGGTTTTTCAAAAGTGTTTTGTTTTGATAGCTTTGTACGGTACTTTCTGTCATTCCACTTATGCTTTCCGTGACAGTAAATAACACTTGATGTATCAGGCAATTCCGAATACATAAAAGCATACGGGTCAGATTTGTAAACATAGTTTCCGTCGCATTTATGTATATAATACTTATACTTATTGCCTTCTTTTGCATATTCTGAGAAAGCTTCCCAAACACCGTGACTGTTTTTTGTCATCTTCAAGTCTTCGGTATTCCAGAAGTTGAAATCGCCTACTACGCTTACCGATAAAGCGTGAGGTGCCCACACTCTGAATACAAATCCATTTACATTATTTCTTTTTTCAGCATGGCATCCCATAAAAGTGTATGCATTGTCGCATTCGCCTCTATAAAACGCCTCTAAGTTGTCAAACAGAGCCTTTCTCATATATCCTCCAAATTTCGTAGAAGAAATATTAATATCTTATATAAATATTATATATTATTTTTATTATTAATTCAAGATTTTTTAATAATTTTTCAATAATTTAGAACATTTTCCTTAACTTTTTGTTCTGCTTTCTTTGATTTTATTGAAAATATTGTTGATATTTTCAGTCTAATGTATTAAAATATGCCTTGAGGTGTTAATTTATGAACAGAAAAAGTGGTGTTCTGATGCACGTTTCTTCCCTTTACAGCGACTATTCCTGCGGTAATTTCGGGAAAGGTGCTTATGAATTTATTGATTTTTTGAAAAGTTGCAATTTTACATATTGGCAGGTTCTCCCTTTTTGTATAACAGACGACCATAATTCTCCCTATATGTCTTTTTCGTCAATAGGTGGAAATATGTTTTTTATTGACATTGAAGAATTACACAACCAAGGTCTTATTACAAGCGAAGAATTGTCTAAAGCAAAGCAAGAAAGCCCTTACTTATGCGAATTTAACAGACTCAAAAACGAACGCTTTGAGCTGCTAAAAACTGCATCTTCAAGAGTTCCTGACAAAAGCGAGATAGAAAGTTTCATTAACCGTAATCAAAGTTTATACGATTGTTGCGAATTTATGACTCTGAAAAAACAAAATAATAATCTCCCCTGGAACAAATGGACAAATCTCAACATTGATGAAGACACTTTATTCGCTTGGAAATTTATCCAATATGAGTTTCACACACAGTGGACAAAATTACATAAGTATGCAAATGAAAACGGTATAAAGATTATAGGAGACCTTCCGTTTTATGTATCGTATGACAGTTGCGACGTGAGAAACAACAAAGAGCAGTTTTTACTTAACGAAGACGGAAAACCAACTTGTGTTGCAGGCGTTCCACCCGATTATTTTTCCGAAGATGGACAGTATTGGGGAAATCCTTTATATAACTGGGAACAAATGAAAAAAGATGGCTATTCATGGTGGAAAAACAGGCTGTCATATATGCTTGAACTTTTTGATGGAATAAGAATTGACCACTTCAGAGCTCTGTCTGAGTATTGGTCCCTCCCTGCAGATGCTGTGACTGCCAAAGAAGGCAAATGGATTCAAGGCCCGTCAAATGAAATGATAGATGTTATCAAGGAAATTTCAAAAGACAAACTGATTATTGCAGAAAACTTAGGACATATCGACAGCAAGGTTGACGAATTGCTAGAATACAGCGGTTTTCCAGGTATGGCAGTCTTCCAATTCGGTTTTGACGGAAACAAATCAAACCCACACTTACCCCACAATTACAATAAAAATTTAATCGCATACACAGGCACACACGACAATAACACACTGTTAGGTTTCATATGGGAACTTGATAATTATACACGAAGCTGTGTGTTAGATTATGTCGGTTATTCTGCTGATGATTGGAATAAATGTTATGATTCTATAATCAGATGCTTATATATGAGTTCGGCTGATACTCTGATAATGCCTTTACAGGATATTTTGGGTTACGGTTCTGACACAAGGCTCAACACTCCCGGAAAGGCAGACGGTAACTGGGGATATAGAATAACAAAAGAACAGCTTGATTCAATCGACAAAGAAAAATTCAAACACTTCAATAACATATACAACAGATAAAAAACGAGAGCAAATTGCTCTCGTTTTTTTATTTTTCGGGATTTTTTATAGAATCAACCGCATCAAAAATCAGTTGTACGTTTTTATCTTTTATCTGAAAAGTAGACTCATCCCATTCAAAATACATTTTTGAATTATTTTGATATATTATAATCTCATCTAATTTATTTGCATTTTCGCCCGTTTTATAAAAAACAATCTTATATTTTATATCCCCAAGCTCACTTTTTTTGCTCTTGTCAGCAAGATTTATTGCATCACGGAAAACAGATACGACGTCATACTTAAAATGTTCGCCTTCTTTTACAGAAAGAACGTCTGTTTGTAAATCATCCGCCAAATAAAGCTCTGCTTGTATATAGCTGTCATAAACAAAATGATTTGTAAAATTATCAGAAGCATATCCATTCAAAGTTGCGGTAGGAACTAAGAATAAATACGGCGCTGTAACTACTGCAAGTATCAGAGAAAGAATTCTCTTGTTTTTTATATCACTGCTCTTGCGAAATGAGATAAACCTATTGAATATATAAATAAAAACACCTGAGATAATAACTGCGGCAATCGTATATAATAATGAATATATATTATCGTATGGATTCATTGCAAGGGGGGCTGTGAGATATTCATATACCCACTCGATTTCGCCAAACACCTGAGAAAGAAACAAAACACCTGCACCAACAAAATCAGCAGCAAAACCAAAAATAAACACCCAGATTATATTCTTTTTATAAAACTCTTTTTTGTTTTCAATGTTAAGTAGATACATTCCTGCCAACAAAACTAAGCTATCTATCACAAAGTTTGCAGGTATAACAAAAAACCATGTCAGCGGAAAGAAATACAGTAGCCATACAGGAAATATCACGTTATATAATTTTATGTTTTTCATACATTCTCCTTTCAAATACGCTTGAAAAGTTAATAATTTTGTGCTAAAATCTTACTAGTAAAAAACTAAATATACGGCGGTAAAATAATGAAAAGATTTGTTTCAGTTATATTTTTATGTATAATTCTACTTTCATCATGTTCAAATAAAAAAACACAAGAATACAGACAAGACGTCAGTATAGATGATATCTCAAATGAAGTACTCTCGATTGTCGACAGTTCATCAATGACCGAAGCTGACGAAAGCTGGATTTCGCTCAATCTGCCTTTCAACACTTCCCTTTGCCAAGATTACAGCGTATATATAAGTCTTGCAGGTTCTGCTGACATTGTGGGTCTTTTCAAAACAGATAGCGAAGAAAACGCATCCACAATCCTTTCACAGTGTAACAACTACTTGTCATCACTTGAGAAGAATTGGTTAAGTGAATACTCTCCCGAAGAATTACCGAAGATTCAGACTGCTGTAAGCAAGAAGTGTGGAAACTACGTATATTTTCTTGTGCTTGATGAAACAGAAATACAATCTGCAGAAAAAGCAATAGAGCAACTAATCACTCTTAACTGAATATAATTTTATCAAAAATATATTAATATGTCAACTTTTTAAAACTTTATGGAGGTACATATAATGAGAAAAACAAAACTTATTAAAACAGCCGTACTCGCTGCTGCCATAATCATTGCATTGGTAGCTCTTGGCTCGTTTGTAACAACAACAGTTCCTACAGGACACACAGGCGTTGTTGTAACATTCGGACATGTTGAAGATTATGTATTAAGCGAAGGTCTCCATTTTAAACTTCCCTGGCAACAGGTTATAAAAATGGACAACAGAGCTCAAAAGGTACAGCTCAATTTCCAGGCTTTTTCAAGCGACATTCAGCAAGTAGACGTATCTTGCTCTGTAAACTTCAGTATTAACAAAGAAACTTCGCAGAATCTGTACAAGAACATCGGCGTAAGCTATTACACAACAGTAGTTGAACCAAGAATTCTTGAAAACGTAAAATCAATCGTAGCAAAATACTCAGCAGAAAACCTTATCCAGTCAAGAGATACGCTTTCAGCTCAGGTTAAAGAAATCCTTAGCCCTGAAATGAAAGAATACGGAATTGAAATTCTCAGTATTGCTATTGAAGATATAGACTTTACAGACGTGTTTACAAACGCTGTTGAAGACAAACAGGTTGCTGAACAGTCAAAACTTCAAGCTACAATCGAGCAGGAACAAAAGAATATGGAACAGGAAGCAGAAGCTAAGAGAAAAGTTGTAGCAGCAGAAGCTGCCGCTGAAGTTGCAAAGATTGAAGCAGATGCAAAAGCCTATGCAGTGCAGGTACAGGCTCAAGCAGAAGCAGAAGCTAACCAGAAACTTGCAGCATCCCTTACAGAACTTCTTGTAAAATACAACGAAACACTGCAGTGGAACGGCGAACTTCCCCAGATTGTCGGCAGTGACTCTGTTCTCCCTGTTCTTGATATTCAGAACAACGACAAAACCAACTAAATATAAACAATAAAAAACCACCCAAAATATCGGGTGGTTTTTTTGTTTTATCTTACCATATAATCAGACAAGTCTGTCAACAATTTATCGCAATCATCTGCGTGCGCTGTCAAAATAACAGGCTTTGCAAGGTCAAGGCTTAATATACCCATAATAGACTTTGCATTTACAATATATCTACCTGAAGACAGGTCAACTTCCATATCGTGACCGCTGACAATTCCGACAAAAGTATGAATGTCTTGAATTGACGTAAGCTTTATTTCAACACTTGTCATTCTAGTCTTCCTCTTTTATTCTGCATCAACAGTCTCTTCAACAAACTGGAATACAATTGTATCACCGTCTTTGATTTCAACAGTGTTAAGGTCTCCCTTAGGTTCTTCGCCGTTGAGATAGAACATCCAATATTTAATCATGTTGTTTGCATCTGCAGTAAGGTCTTCTTTGCAGTTGTCAACGTCTTTTACAGCTGAGTTGTCGGAATTCATTGTGATTTTCGCATAATCTTCAACAGTTGCATAAGCATCAGATACAGCGTTTACTGCGTCGAGAACTGTGGGGTTCTCCTTTTTAATTTCAGCTGTGTATGTATCAACAACAGCCTTGTTATCAGCTCCAAGGAACGTAATTTTTACAGTAATTTTAGGTGTACTTGCACATGAAGCAAAAACTCCAAGCATCATAACAACAACTAAAAGTAATACAGCAATTTTTTTCATATTTGTTTCTCCCTTTGTTTTAAAATATTTTACGAACGATAATTCGTTAATAATCTGTTTACATTATATAACGCTATTCTGATAAAGTCAATAGTTAAGCTTCTGCAAAATAGCGTTATACGCCCATTTTAGCCTATTAATTTGCGTTATCTTCGGGCTTTGTGGTTTCGTTGTTCTTGGGCGGCTCACTTGCAACAGGACCGGTTGTAGTCTCTTCTACGTGCGGTGTCTTTAAATGAACGTCACAAGCATGGTTAAACTGAGCGCCGTTTCCTGTAAGCCCTGTAAAATAACCTTCAACAGCATTTGCAAAATATGGCTGATTGTTATTTGTAGACATCTGAACGTTAGCAGGCATCTGGAAGTACATATACTGTGCATCCTTTACGTCTACCTGAGCTTTAAAATTACGTCCAATTTTCAAAAGACCGATTTTTGCAACGTCTGCTTTGGGGCAACCGCTACAAGCAATAGCCTTCGTCTTTGTATCGTATTCAACAAGCACGTGTATGTCACAGAAGCCTGTGGGAGCTGTGCCTGATGCATAGTAGCAAACACTTGACCTGTTACCACGTGGGTCTGCCCTGCACGCTTCGGTCATAAGTTTGCCTGAGTCTTTACAAACAGTTCTTGCAACAATACCGCTCGACTGCTCAAACTTCTTGATAGCCGTACCCGACTGTGTTGCCTGCTGGAAATATTTTTCATGAGCCAATGTCATTACTTCATCCCATATATTTGCAGCAGGGTTACCTGAAACCTTAGAAAGACTGTCAGGTTCAGAGAAACCATACCATACACCGCCTATGAGATAGGGAGTGTAGCCGATAAACCATCTGTCGTGGTCGCTGTTTGTTGTACCTGTTTTACCTGCAACGTTTACTCTGCTCTTAAGTGAAATAGACCTTGCAGTACCATTGTCAACAACGTTCTTAAGCATTTTTGTCATCAATGAAGATGTCTGTTCGCTTATAACAACAGAACTTTCGCAACCATCGTCAAGAATTACGTTGTCATCTCCGTCAAGAACCTGTGTATAAAGTCTCGGCTGATTATACATACCGTTATTCGCGAAAATACTGTATGCTGCTGTGATTTCAAGGTTTGTTAAACCATAGTTCAACTCGCCCATTGCAAGAGCAGCCAAACCTTTGTCAGTTATCCATTCGCCGTTTGAAAGCTGCATATTTTCAATCAAGCTATCCATATGGAGCTTATTTTTTGCAAAATCAAAAGACTTATCGGGTGTTAATTTTTCCAAAACACGAACTGCTACTGTATTTTTTGAAACCTGAATAGCGTAGTTTATATCAACAAGTCCGTCATAACGGGCAGGTGCGTTCTTAGGCCAACCTTTTGGGTTAATTTCAAAGTTTACAGGAACGTCATCAAAAGTCATACCATAGTTTATTACGTTAGCATCAAGAGCCGGTGCATAAACCGTAAGCGGTTTGATAGATGAACCCGGAGACCTTGTTGTAGCTGTCGCATAGTTAAGCAACAAGTTACCCTGTTTCTTACCACGTCCACCTGCAATTCCAAGTACGTCGCCCGTTGTTGGATGTATAATTACCATTGAAGATTCAGGCTTGATAATACCCGGGAATACGTTATCCTGGAAAACGGAACTGTTTTCAACGTATACCTTATCAAGAGCTGCCTGAATATCGGGGTCCATTACCGTATAAATCTTGAGACCGCCCGAATATATCATATTGTATGCAAGGGTTTCGGGGTATCCCTTTTCTTCAACAAGTCTGTCTACAATTGAATTGATAACAGCATCAGTATACCAAGTGTTATACTTTTCGGTAGTATCAACCGCTTCGCCCGATACTTCCTGTTTTTTGTTTACAAGAACAAGCTCTGCCTTTGTTGCTTCATCGTATTCACTGTAAGTTATCTTACCAAGCTCATACATTTTATAAAGAACGGTATTACGTCTTTCTTTATTGTTATCGGGATTCTGAATAGGGTCCCATTTTGTAGGTGCCTGAGTAATTGAAGCCAATGCAGCGCATTCAACAAGTGAAAGCTCGCTTACATCTTTGCCGAAATAAGTATTTGCTGCAGCCTGTACGCCGTAGCATCCCTGTGAAAGATAGATAGTGTTAAGATAAAGTTCAAGAATTTCTGTCTTATCCTTAGTCTTATCAAGATAAAGAGCACGCATAATTTCCTGAAGCTTACGCTGAATTCTTACATCGTTTTCGCCTGTGATATTCTTAATAAGCTGCTGTGTAATGGTAGAACCACCGTAGTTATCTCCACCTGTAAAGAAGTAGAATGTAGCACCAAGCGTTCTCTTCCAGTCAACACCGTTGTTTGTCCAGAATCTTTCATCTTCTATTGAAATAAAAGCTTCATAGAGATAAGTAGGCATTTCTGTAAAACTTACCCATACTCTGTTTTCCGAGCCATAAAGTCTTTCGCCTTCAAGTTCAACAGCTTCGCCGATACGGTTGTCTCTGTCGGAATAATTCATATAGTATATTTTTGAAGACTGCTTCTGTTCCGTTGAAATCGTATCAAAATCATCAATGACAGGGTCAATGTAGTTTTTGATATAGATTGCAAAAGCGCCAACAACAATAGTACCTGTAATAAATCCTACAAGAAACAAAGTCAAAAATATACTTGCTGTTACGGTAAGTATTTTCTTAACAATACTTCCTTCAGAATTTTTCTTTTTTCCGGCATTTCTTTTGCGTGACATAAAAGCGTCAAGAAAATTCTTCTTTGTACTCTTTCTTGCCGTCTGTGGCATATTTTTTCTGGTATTTCTATTCTGTTCCATTTTTATCCTCCGTTTTTATCGGATACATAAATTTAATAGTATAGTCGTTTTTATTATTCTTTATTCTAACACAAAATTATAAATTTGTTGTTAATTTCTGTAAATAATTATAATTTATTTTGTGAGAACATTGTTTTCGCCGAGCAAATCAACAAAAAATTGGTAAGTTTTATCTGAAAGCTCAACGTTTCTGCCGTTTGCAGCAAGATATTGTTTTTTGGATGCATCATAAAATACAACCTTTGTATTACCTTCAAATAATTCAAGCAAGTTCAATGCCTTTTTGAATTTATCGCACTCTGTATTATCAACCTTTAAATAAAGCACCTTTTCAGTTTTCTTTAAGTTGCTTTGTGTTTTAGATTGCTGTATAACAGGTTCAACGAAATTATCATTACTTTGAAGCACCGTTACCTTTTGCAAAATAAGCTTTGCTTCGTTTTCGTTTCTTGCCGAAATTTCTCCCTGTACAGCTACAAGATTGTCAAGAGTCAGCAAATAACCATACTCTTCAAGCGAATTTGGGAAAACAATTATTTCAATGTTTTTAGTTCTGTCTTCAAGCGTAACAAAAAGCATCTTGTCGCCTTTTCTGGTCTTCTTTTCAACTACACTTGAAATAATACCGCATACACAAACTCTCTGTCTGTCAGAAAATTCTCTTGTCCCTTCAATAACATCTTCGCTATCAGTTTTGTCAAAAGAATTAAGTATTCTTTCAATTGCAACAGCCTTAAGATGCTTTTCGTGGGCTGAGTAATTATCAAGCAGATTTCCCGAAAAACAGAAGCCTGCACATTCTCTTTCATAAAGAAGTTTTTCTTTTATATCAAACTCGTTTATGTCAGGGTATTTGTAGCTTGAACTGTCAGTATTGCAATCATCGCTGTCAACCGAAAAGAAATCAAGTTGACCAAAAGCGTTCTGTCTGTTCGTTTTGCTTACACTTTCGATTATCTTTTCATAACAGGACAAGAGCTGAGAACGGTATATGTTTGAAAAATCAAAACAACCGACCTTTATGAGAGTTTCAATCTGTCTTTTATTTAAGTCTGACTCTCTCATTCTGTTGACAAAGTTTTCAAAAGAAGTAAATTCGCCATTGTTTCTCTCTCTTACAACGTCGTCAACAAAATTTCTTCCTACGTTTTTCAAAGCTAATAAAGCAAAACGTATGTTGTTACCAACAACTCTGAAATAACCCTTGCTTTCGTTTATATCAGGCGGAAGAAGAATTATACCCATTCTCTTGCACTCTTCTGAATATGCAACAACCTTGTTTTCATCGCCTATAACAGAAGTAAGAAGAGACGCCATATATTCTTTTGGGTAATGACATTTTAAATATGCGGTTCTGTAAGTCACAACAGAATAAGACGCCGCGTGGCTCTTGTTAAATGCATACTTACAAAAACCAACAAGTTCTTCAAAAAGTTCTTCTGCATCTGAAAGATTTATTCCCTTTTCTACTGCTTTTCCAAGGAATCTTTCTCTTTCTTGTTCTATTTTACCCGCTTGCTTTTTAGACATAGCCTTTCTGATTATGTCAGCCTGTCCGAACGTGTAATCAGCAACAGTTCTGAATATCTGCATTACCTGCTCCTGATAAACGATACAGCCAAACGTTTCTTTCAGTATGGGCTCTATTATCGGAATTTTATATTGAATTTTATCCCTATTTTTCTTGTTTTCAATATACTTTCCTATTGAGTTCATAGGCCCCGGTCTGTAAAGAGCGATTGCCGCCATTACGTCAGCAAGTGACTCGGGTTTCAGCTGTACAAGCTTACTTCTCATTCCGTCACTTTCAAGCTGAAACAGCCCCACCGTTTCCCCGTCAGAAATCATTTTATAGGTTGCTCTGTCGTCAAA
>JAZRPI010000036.1:0-1759 GCA_045649165.1 Eubacteriales bacterium
TCTTACACCTGATGCAGTAGTAGTTGTTGCAACTGTACGCGCTCTTAAAATGCACGGTGGCAGAGCGAAAACAGAACTTAATTTTGAAGATATTGAGGCTCTTGAAAAGGGCATACCCAACCTTCTTCGTCACGTTTCAAACATTAAAAACGTATATAAATTACCTTGCGTTGTTGCAGTTAACCGTTTCCCCACAGATACTGATAATGAAATTGATTTTATTATCAAAAAGTGTAAGGAATTGGGCGTAAACACAGTTCTTTCTACCGTTTGGGCAGAAGGCGGCAAGGGTGGCGAAGAGTTGGCTAAAGAAGTTGTTCGTCTTTGTGAAGAAGAAAAAGGCGATTTCACTTTCTCCTACGAGCTTGATTCAACCATCGAGGAAAAAATTGAAGCAATCGTTAAAAAGGTTTATGGCGGAAACGGCATCACCGTTATGCCCAACGCCAAAAAGCAGATTGCTCAACTTACCGAGCTTGGCTTTGATAAGCTTCCCGTTTGTATCGCAAAAACACAGTACAGCTTCTCTGACGACCCAACTAAACTGGGCGCACCTGAAAACTTTACCGTTACCATTAAAAACGTAAAAGTTTCTGCAGGCGCAGGCTTCATAGTAGTGCTTACGGGCGATATTTTAACAATGCCCGGACTTCCTAAATCACCTGCTGCAGAGCGCATCGACGTTGATGCCAACGGCAAAATTACAGGATTGTTCTAATAGGAATAAAGGCTTCGTTTTTATAGACGAAGCCTTATTTATTTACAAATGCACATATATTAATATGAAAGAAAAAACAGAAAAATACTTGAAATAAAATCTCTGCTGTTGTATAATTAAAATACGTGGAGGTGCTTATGGCAAAAATAAACCGAGGCTATATGCTTAAACTTTCTGAAATGGACGAGGAAGATGCTTTCGATCCGTGGGAACTTTCTCCTGAAGAACTGTTTACGCTGGATACTGATGCGCATCAGAAGTTCGTCGATGAATACAAAGCATATTACGATGATATAAAAACAAGCAGTAAATTACACAAGGAGGATTGGTAAAATGTATAAGAAAATGAGATTTCCGGCTTTTAGAAAAAAAGCCCTTACGTTAAGCTATGATGATGCCGTTGAGCAGGATATCCGCTTAATCGAAATAATGAAAAAGAACGGTATAAAGGGTACTTTTAACCTTAATTCAGGTCTTTTTGCCGCCGAAGGTACCGTTTATCCCGAAGGTCAGGTTCACAGAAGAATGACTAAAAAGCAGGCGTATGACTTATATCTTTCAAACGATATGGAAGTTGCCGTTCACGCATATACGCATCCCCGTCTTGAAGCAATGTCGCCTGTTGAAATTACAGCGGAAGTTTTAAAAGACAGAGAGGATATTGAAGCGCAAACAGGCAAAATTACCCGTGGTATGGCATATCCCTTCGGCACAACAAGCCAGACCGTTGTTGATTGTCTTAAAGCCTGCGGCATCTTATATGCACGCACAGTTGCTTCATCAATGAATTTCTATATACCTGAAGACTGGCTTCGTCTTCCTGCCACCTGCCACCACAGAAATCCTGATTTAATGAAACTTGCCAAGCAGTTCGTTGAATACGCAGTAACGACCGAACCTGGTCTTTTCTATCTCTGGGGACACAGCTATGAGTTCGAAAGTGCTGATAACTGGAACGTTATTGAAGAATTCTGTGAGTTTATGGGCAATCGTGAAGAAATCTGGTACGCAACAAATATCGAAATTTTTGAGTATATTGAA
>JAZRPI010000037.1:0-8379 GCA_045649165.1 Eubacteriales bacterium
CCATAAATAGCGCCCTTGATATTTGCACCGTTTACTGTGATATCTACAGCAGCAACTTCAGATGCTGTATCTCCATAAACTGCACCGATAACATTTCCCCATGTACCAGACTTGAGAACCAATGTTCTCTTTCTCATCCAAGCAATCTTACCATGGTCATATCCACCGACAATTGAGGGGTATCTGTTGCCATCAACAACATTGGCGGGGTCTGTGTAATTCTTAGATGTTACAACAACACCTTCGTTAACTACAAAATCAGAATTTGCAGCTGCAGCATCAGCATAGTGAAGAATCATAGGATCAGCTTCCCACTTTGAAGTTGTTGCAAGGTTCGTGTTGTATCTGTATTCAATATTCAAATCCTGCCAGATTGAGCCACAGCCAACGAGAAGGTTGTTTGCAGTAGATTTTGTTCTGTCAAGGATAAGTTTTGCGCCTTGTGTTCTGTAATCGACGCCGCCGTAGTTACTTGTAAATGTAACTGTCAAACCTTTTTTGTAGTTAAGCTCCAATCTTCCGTACTTGCTACCATCATTACAAAGCACGTTAGATGAATCAACTGAGACTTCACCGACAACAACGATTACACCCTGTGATTTTCCACTATTCTTAATAATGTCGTACGCTCTTCTCAAAACGTTCTTCTGCCAAACTGTTGATGATACATTAGTCGCTGTACCATTAGCAAGTTTGTTAAGGTCTGTCTGCAACAACGCATCATAGTTTGCGTCATTACCGAGCGGACTTGAGGGTGAACTACCGTCACCTGTTCCATTTGCAGAAATGTAAACAACCTTCGCATCATCGGCTGCCATTGAAGTAACAACTATGGCAACAACGAGCGCCACGAGTATTACAAGCACCAACGAAAGAAGCAATACATTTCTCAATGTCTTGTTTTTCATAAAAATGTCTCCTTTTTGGTTTATTTAAATATATTTTTATATACCTTTTTGGTTAAAATAACAACAATAGAAAAATTGTATTAATAACCGAGTTTATTTTAACACATTGACTTCACTCTTGTCAATAGAAATGCTTAAAAAAATCGCTTTTTCTATTGACTTTTGATTGATATTACTGTATAATCAAAATCGAGAATTTATGTTCTCTTTTTTGCGTTTTGAAAGACGCAGAAAAACATCTCTTTTAGACGATGTAAATTAAACATATATTTATGAAAGGAAAATTTCAGTCATGAAAAAATTCACAAGAATTCTTGCACTGCTCTTGGCTTTAATTTCCGTTTTCTCAATGCTCGTTGCATGCGGCGGAAACAAAGACAAAAACAACGGTGACAACACAAAAGACCCCGGTGTTATTGGCGCAGGCACAGAAGAAGACCCCAAAATTGAAGCCGTTGACTACGAAGGTCACGAATTCACATTCATCACTCAGGATTCCAACGACTATGGCTATAAGGTAAAATACCTTGTTTCTACAGGCGAAGAAGGAAACCTTCTTGATGACGCGATTGCAAAGAGAAATGCAATCATTGAAGAAAAGTACAATATTACAATCGCTCAGAACGACGTTGCAGACATTGTAACTACAGTAAGAACTCAGATTATGGGCGGTAACCCCGAATTTGACGCAATTCTTGCAAACGCAGACAGAATGTCAAATATGGCAAGAGAAGGTTTGCTCTACAATTTGCTCGACATCGAACGTTTTGATATGACAAAATCATATTGGGACCAGAGAGCTGCAGAAGAACTCAAAATGGCAGGCAAACTCTACTACACAAACTGCGACTTGAATATCCACTCAATCGGTACAGCTATTTACTTCAACAAGAAGCTCATTCAGGACTATGAGCTCACAAGCCCTTATGAGTATATGGAAAACGGTCAGTGGACAATTGATAACTGGGCAAAACTCGCAAAATCCATATCAAGAGACGTTAACAACGACGGCGCTATGACAGAGTTTGACCAGTACGGCTCACTTGCCGGTCACGGACAAGATACATACTTTGTATATGGTTCAGGCATTCGTTTCACAACAAACGATGAAAATGGTTATCCGCAAGTTACTCTTATGGATAATTCTGACAAACTTGTAAGGATTTACGAAAAAACAAAAGAAGTTTTCTCTGACACATCCGTAACATATTGCATCAACTGCAGTAATGTCGGCGACAACGGTTACTCAAGTAAATGGGAATATCTCAGAACATTGTTCACACAGGACCTTTACTTGTTTGACATCACAACAGACGACGTTTTGACTATTTACAGAGATATGGAAAGCGAATTCGGTATTGTTCCGATTCCTAAATATGACGAAAATCAGGACAATTACAAAACATTGTACCCCAGAGACTTCAACCTTTTCGGTCTCCCCAGTGTTATTGAAAATGTCGAACGTACAACCAACATCATTGAAGATTTGAACTACTACTCAAACTTCATTCTCGTTCCTGTATGGTTTGATACAATTCTTACAAGAAGATACACACGTGACGACGAATCTGAAGCTACTCTCCGTTTCATCAAAGAAAATAGAGTTTATGACGTTGGCCGTTACTACGACTTAGGTCAGTTCTCTTCAAAGGTATTCGGTGCTAAGAGCTCAGGTCTCAACATTGTTCGTGAATTTGACAGATACAAGAAAGCTATTGAAGCTGACATCAAGGTTATCTACAAAGATTTCGCAAAACATGATGCAAAATAAAAAAACACAGAACAACCGCTTGTTTTAAGCGGTTGTTTTTTTAGTTTTATTGTTGATAATAGCCAATGATTATCGAAAAGAAAAATTACAAAATACTTGCAGAAAAAACAAAGTTGTTTTCTTTAAAGATGACAAAAAACTTCTCACTCTTCCCGCTTCTGCACAGATAAATGACTTATATTCCACCCTTAAACTCCATAGCGACAACGAAAGCGAAATTCGCTATTTGTCAGATAACGAAAATATGAATTTCAAACTCTACGACGACTGTATCGTAGGCGACCCCAGATTTGAACATACTATCGACTTCAACAGACTTCACGATACACATTGCGGTACGAGAGAAAAGGAAATCAGAGCAAGAGTCGTATCTCTTGCCTGCACCGACCTTATCATTGACTCTGACGGTTGCATATTTTGTCGTATGCAACCGTTTTTTATTGTTATGTTTTTATTGCCACTATTGTTAACAAAAAATTCATATTCTACCTATTGCAAAAACGGATATAAAGTGGTATAATGCATAAAGTTAAATAGTGATTGAATCACTTTACCAAGGAGAAGTACTCAAGTTGGTGAAGAGGCGCCCCTGCTAAGGGTGTAGGTCGGGTAACCGGCGCGAGAGTTCAAATCTCTCCTTCTCCGCCAAAAATCCTCGTATCTTTTGATACGAGGATTTTTACTTTTTCACTGATGCAATAACAGCAACAGCGCACGGCGCTTTAAGCATATAGAATGAATCTCTCCCCCCTTGATACTTGATTTTTTATTTTCCCAATGCTATAATTAATTGTTCATTTGCAAACAATCAATTTAAGCAAATCAAGGTTAAGGAACAATAATGGAAGAACTTACAATAAAACCAATAGCACATATAAAAACCGATTTTAATCAAAAGTTCGGTATTCCACGACAAAGCGGACGGGTAGACTCTCTTCGCGCAAAAATAGTATTTCTTCCCGAATATCGTAACAGTGACGCACTCCGTGAAATTGAAAGTTTTTCTCACCTTTGGCTGATTTTTGATTTTTCTTTATGTCATAAAGAAGAATGGTCGCCAACGGTAAGACCGCCACGTCTCGGCGGAAACAAGCGTGTAGGCGTGTTTGCAAGCCGTTCGCCATTCAGACCTAATCCAATCGGGCTTTCTTGTGTTGAGCTTATTGAAGTGCAGAGAAACACACCTGACGGCGACGTACTAATAGTCGGCGGTGCTGATTTACTTAATGATACACCAATATTTGATATTAAGCCCTATCTTCCATATTCCGACTGCAAACCCGATGCATTATCTGGATATGCACTTGACGAGATAAATCACCGTCTTGAAGTTGTATTTTCTGAAGGCTTACTTAATACTATCCCGAAAGAAAAAAGACAGCCCTTAACAGACTGCCTTGCAGACGACCCGCGTCCTTCGTATCAAAACGACCCTAACCGCATTTACAAAATGAACTACGCAGAATACGACGTTTCATTTACAGTAAATGATAACACGCTTACTGTTACAGAAATAGAAAACACTTCTATCACAAACAACAGGACATAATTAACATGAAAGATATAATTGAGCATTACGATAAGTTAATAGACGAAAATAACGACCCTGTTCACGACCCAAAGCCATTAAAAGACTATATGGATAAATGGGACGGTCAACCTTTTATAGAAAGTATGCAGCTTACTAAAAACAAATCTGTTTTGGAAATTGGAATTGGAACCGGTCGCATTGCAATTAAAGTTGCGCCACTCTGTCACTCATTAACCGGAATTGACATTTCCCAAAAAACTATACAAAGGGCATCTAAAAATCTCTCACAATTTCACAACGTCAAACTTATATGTGATGATTTTACATCTTTTAAATTCAACGAACGTTTTGATGTTATATATTCTTCGCTCACTTTTATGCACATAAAAGATAAATTATCTGCGATTAAAAAAGCCGCTTCTATATTAAACGACAATGGATTATTTGTTTTATCAATAGACAAGAATAGTAATGATTTTATAGACTTGGGAACAAGAAAAATTAAGATATACCCCGACACTCTCCCAGGTACACTTGAAATAATTATAGAATTAAATTTAGAAATTATAAAACAAATTGAAACAGAACACGCATTTATTATAACAAGCAAAAAAGTCTCCCTTGTGTAAAGGGAGACTTTTTATTTCCTCTTACAAATAATTTAAAAACCCTATTTTAACTATCTTTCTTATTTGCACTATAAACTCTATCGTATTCAACAAATAGAATATTCAAGTTATTAGTGTAAAGTGTTGTGTATTTATAAAATTGTTTTTTTATTTACATAATTCGACAAAAGTGATATAATTGTATATCAAAATACACGCGAAAGGAGATAATATTATGACTGCTATTAAACAAAGGCCGTTTGCATTTTCTTGTATACTGTTTACTCTTGTTTTGTTTATATCATTTTATTGCAATCTGCTGTTCAAAATTGCTGTAATTTCTTTGTCTCTTTTGTGTATTTATATTTTGAAATCCAACAAAGAAAAGCACCGTCTTCTTTTAACCTACGTCTTCCCGGCAATTATCATCGCTTGTATAATTTCTTCAATACATTTCAGCTTCAATTATCAAAATATACTTACCTACGATGAAAAAGAATATGACTGTGAATTTGTTATTATAGACGAAAACAACGTCAGCGAAAATTATTCGTCTTACGTTATACAACTACGCAAAATAGGCAGTAACAAGGTTAATTTTAAAGCCAACCTTTCTGTAGACTGTATTCTTGAGTCTCCACTTTATAAATCATATAGCGCAAGACTCAAATTTTCAAAAATTACGGACTATGAAGACAGCAGCTTGCCAAACTACTCCTTTCTTTCAAAAGGCATATACTTATCCTCTCACACAGACAATATTGTTTCCAATGAGAAAACAGTAAAACTCTTTCCTTCATACTACTTTAATAAAGCAAATAAATTTTTGGCAGACACAGTCAGCAAATTTGTTGAAGGCGAAGAAAATGCGCTCATACAGGCGCTTATTTTGGGCAATAAGCATTTGCTTGAGCCAAAAACCAAGTACAGTTTTCGAGCGCTCGGTCTGTCACATATGCTTGCGGTAAGCGGTATGCACTTGTCTATACTAATCGGCTCTCTGGGTAAGCTTATTGAGAAACTCAACATCAACAAAAAGAAAAGATATCTTCTTATGATTGCCATAACCTTTGCTTATGCAGGGTTAACAGGCTTTTCCCCATCAGTCAAACGCGCGGCTTTGATGTTAATTGTTTATTATGCAACATTCTTGCTTTCAAAGAATAACGATTCTATAACTTCACTCTGTATAGCTTTGTGTACGATATGCATAATATCGCCCGACTCTATATTCGATATAGGTCTATGGCTGTCTTTCCTTTCAACGTACGGTATTCTTTCTGTCGCTATACCTGTAAGTGAAAATATAAATTGCTATATAGATGAATCAACGGGAATTATAGAAAAAGCATTCCGAAAACTGTTGTCTATGTTGCTTTACGGGATAGTGCCGGTTATGTTTTCTCTGCCTGTAATATGGCTTTCATACGGAGAAGTAGCAATCCTTTCTCCCATAACCAACATACTGTTTACACCTGTTTTACTCGGAATAATGTACGTATCCCCTGTTTCAATGCTATTTTCTTTTGTTCCCTTTTTATCAAGCAGTCTATTCTGGATAGCAAAAACACTATCATCAACAATGCTTTATCTTGCAGACACACTATCGCCATATTCGCCGCTTGTTAATATTGATTACAGCTTTACAAAATATATAGCTATATTTTTCGTATTGTGTATATTTGTTTTTGCATTAATAAACGTAAAGAATAAAGCATTGTATTTCGCACCCTTTATAATATCCGTATGCATATTTATTATATGCTCAGTTATACACACAAACCAAAGCGCAAACCTTCAGAAACTTGTGTTTACAAATACGTATTCAGGCGACGCCTTTCTTGCTGTTAGTAACAACAAGGCGCTACTTTGCGATATATCGGGAAATTCATACAATTCAGTAATAAACACTCAAAACTGCCTAAGAGAAAACCATATAACTACCCTTGATGGATATCTGCTTACTGAATACAACCAAAAAACGAAAGAAACGTTGAATAATCTTATCGGTAACACAAAGATTAAAACTTTATACCTTCCGTCAAGTTACAGTCTTGAAGAGAATATAATTAAAGAAGAACTCACAAAATTTGCTGATAAACATAATATTGAAACAACAGAATATGATTTATCAAACGAAGAACAGCTTGACTTTTTCGGAATAAATATAACGGTAAAAAAAGTAAAACATTCGTCCAATAATTCCAAATCAATATTATGCTTATCCTTTTCTAATGAAAGAACGGTATATCATTATATAGGCAAGGGCGCACACTCAACCACCGAAGGAATGGACGTTATATACGACTGGTTACAGTCTTCTGATAACTTAATTTTTGGCTCATACGGTCTTAATTCTGATGCTGATTTATTCCCCTATTATTTAACTAAAGCAAACGATTTATTTTTTGCAAATAACAATGTGTTTTCTTTATATTGTAAAGGTTTTCACAGTTCGTCAAATTTGAAAATTTTAAATAAAAAACACACGTTTTATTTATCTTTTTCCGAAAACTGAATTATATTAACCTTGAGCTGAACTTTTTTAAGTTATATGCGCAAAATAATTAATAATCTTAAGAATTTTATTGTCAAAAACCCTTGCTTTTTGTCAAGTATTCTAATATAATGTTTGTATACGTTTTTTAGATTTTATAAGGGGAACAAAAAATGGACAATATAGATAAGAAGATATTATCAATGCTCCAAAAAAATGCTCGAACACCACTCAAGACTCTTGCTGAAAAAGTGTTTTTGTCATCACCTGCAGTGTCAGCAAGAATCAAGCAATTAGAAGAAGAAGGTGTAATTACAGGCTACCACGCTGAACTTGACCCTGCAAAACTCGGTTGTTTTATTACCGCTTTTATAAATATCGCAATGGAAGCAGCAAGAAAACTTGAATTTTACGATTTTGTTCAGAAATGTCCAAACGTAATTGAATGCAACAGTATCACGGGCGACTACAGCATGCTTGTAAAGGTAGCATTTCCTACAACGTTTGAACTTGACGTATTCGTAAGTGAGCTTCAGAAGTTCGGAAAAACACAGACAACAATCGTATTCTCTACACCAATTAAGAATCGCGGCATCAATATTGAAAACGATTGCATACTTCCTAAAAAGAAATAAAATCAAACCTGTAATCAAATTACAGGTTTATTTTTTTAATATTATATAGTATTCGGCATATACATTAATACGAGAGGTGCCGAATATGAAAGCTATATTTCTTCCAAAACTTACAAAAAACAAAACAAATTATTTTATTAAATATAAAAATATTCCATTGGCCCAAATTAGCAACAGTGTTATTTCTTTTGACTCTGAAGAAAAAAAGCATAAAAAAATTAAAACGTTTTACGAAAAATTCTTCAGCAAATATGAGATTTGGGTAAACAAAGTTTTTTCTTCTTTCGTAACACAAGATTATATTTCTGACACAAATCCGCGAAAGAGATTTCGTTACAAAATATTTGCGCTTGATTTTTCAATGAACGCAGAAATTCTTTTTGACAGATATTTAAAAGTAGATATATGTATAACACTTACAAAAGACAA
>JAZRPI010000038.1:0-5632 GCA_045649165.1 Eubacteriales bacterium
TTGTGCCATTCAGATGCTTTTATTCTGTCATTTACGCCACTATATGAATGGACAATGCAGAAATAGTCCTTGCCAAAATAATCAAGCAAACACTCGTTTTCAGGATAAATTAACGAAATATACTTATCAACAAATGAACAATCGTTACCAGAAATAACACACTCGTACTCTTCTTTCACCGAATCTTCGGCAGGAGTACCCGTAATTTTTTTCAAATGATTTGAAAGTATTTTTTTCAAATCTTCTCTTTTCTCTTTGCTGAGAATAACTTCCTTTGCGGGTATAATTTTAAACTCTTTGATATTCTCAATTCTTCTCTGGGTCAACACGTCAAAAGTACCCATTTGTTCGATTTCAGTATCAAAAAAATCTATACGAACAGGATTGTCCATACACGGCGAAAAAACGTCGAGTATGCCACCCCTTACGGAGTACTGACCGACGTTATCAACCATATCAACGTGAATATAACCGTTATTTTCGAGAAATGCGGTTATTTCCTTGATTTCATATTCTCTATTTATGTCAATTTCAAGTACGTTTTTTTCAAGAATACTCTTTGGCACTGTGTACTGCAATGCGGCATCGGGTGTTGCTAACACCACATCAAAATTGCCTGTTACAACAGCATCAAGTACATTCAGACGGCTATGCTCAAATTCTCGCGATGCAGTAATATTGTAAAAAACAAAATCTCTATAAGGGTAAATAAGACACTTTTTACCGCACGATTCAAGAGAGTTCTTGAATCTTTGCTGACTTTTCTCGTCGGGAAGAATAAGCAATACGCCTTTACATCCGTTGTCGATTAAATCCTGCGCAAATTCCGAATAAAAACTTTCAGATGCACCTTCGCTAAGTCCCGTCAATGACATTGGGTGCGGTCTTTCAGATTTCATTTCTGAAATAGCATTTGCAATTATGCCCTTGTATTCTTTTTCGTTTTTTATCTGACGTGTTACAATACTCATAATCAGTTAAACTTTTCCATAGCCTTGTTTACGTTTCCCTGCAACATATATTCAACACATTCAAAAGAGTTCTGAATACATTTAAAAGTTGCTTCCTGATCGTCTTTTGCGACGTTACCAAGCACCCAATCAGCAAGGTCATAATCGGGATTAGGCTTTGCGCCCACCCCGATTTTAATCCTTGGAAACTCGTTTGAATTCAAATGATAAATAATACTCTTTATGCCGTTGTGACCGCCGTCGCTGCCCTTGAGTCTTATTCTCATTTTACCCGGTTGCAAAGAAATATCATCGTAAATAACAATTACATTTTCAACAGGGATTTTGTAAAATTCAACAGCTTCTCTGACAGCTTCTCCGCTGTTGTTCATAAAGGTCTGCGGCTTCATAAAAAGTGCTCTTTTTCCGCCTAAATCAGCATCAGCTATCAATGCTTTGAATTTTGACTTATTTACCTTAACGCTAAGTTTCTCGGAAATATAGTCAATCGCAAGAAAACCCATATTATGTCTTGTTTTCTGATACTTTTCACCTGGATTCCCAAGCCCTACAACAAGGTGTGTAACGTTACTTGATACGTTTTCGTTTTTCTTTTCAATTTGCTTGAACAAATCAAAAATATTGCTCATTTCAGTTTTCCTTCCTGACGTCTTTTGTCAGCCCATTTTTCCTTTACAGTCTGATATGACCTTGCAATAGCAAGAGACCCCGACGGAACGTCTGAAACAATAGTTGAACCTGCCGCAACGTAAGACCCGTCGCCTAGTTTCACAGGTGCGACAAGGTTGGTGTTACAACCAACAAAAACGTCATTGCCAACAGTCGTTCTGAACTTGTTTTTTCCGTCATAGTTCGAAGTAATCGTTCCGCAACCGAAATTAACTCTTTCTCCAACGTCGCTGTCGCCGATATAAGTCAAATGCGACGCGTGAGTATCTTTTCCGATAACTGAATTCTTTGTTTCAACAAAAGCGCCAAACTTAACGCCGTTCGAAAGCTTACAATTCGGTCTGATATGTGTGTAAGGACCAATAGCAACTCCGTTCTCAAACTCAGAGTCATATACCTGTGATGCATTGATTTTACATCCGTCTCCAATTTTGCTTTCTGACACTATTGAACAAGGACCGATTACACAGTTTTCACCGATAACAGACTCACCCCTGATTTCTGTTGTCGCGTGAATTTCAGTTCCCTTACCTATTTTGGCGTTTGGTGATATTATTACGCCGTCAATTGATGAAAATATAACACCGTTTGCAATATGCTTGTATATAATCTGCATTTTAACTTTTTCAGACTGTTCAAAAAAGTCAAAGGCATTCTTTATACACGTATGTTCTATTTTCTTTTTTTCGCTGTTTACGCCTGTATAAAAACATATAAGCGTTTCTTCTTCGTCGCCTATCTCAATCGTTCCAAAACGGTTGAAATATTCCTTAGCTTCAACAATCACTTCTTCATCAACACAAAAGGCTAAAGGAGAAGCTTCACATTCCACATTTTCAGGTAATTCGCCGATTTTTGTTTGGACATGCAAAAAAAGCGGTTCATTACAAACTGTGGCATTTGAAAATTCCGCTAACGAAGAATTATTAAATTTGATACTCAAGACAAAATCTCACCTTTCTTTGCCTCGCCAACTGTAATTATACTACTTATTTTATACAAAAACAATAGCAATTGCTCAATTTTTGACGCAAAAAACTTATATTTTTTCGTTATTACCACCAAAACATAAATTTTTTTGCAAAAAATGTTAAAAAAGTATGGAAATTTATTTTATAATATGATAGAATATCATTTGGTCAAAATAATGCATTTTGAAAAATTTTTATAAAATACACTATGGAGGTACTTTCTTATGGCAAAGAAGTATTGTTACCTTTTCAAAGAAGGTAATGCAAAAATGCGTGAAATCCTCGGTGGTAAGGGTGCTAACCTTGCTGAAATGACACAGCTCGGCCTTCCCGTTCCGCAGGGCTTCACAATCTCAACTGAAGCATGTACTCAGTACTATGAAGATGGCAGACAGATTAACGCTGACATCCAGGCTGAAATCATGCAGTACATCGACAAGATGGAAGAAATCACAGGCAAGAAATTCGGTGACCAGGAAAATCCGCTTCTCGTTTCAGTAAGAAGTGGTGCTCGTGCATCAATGCCCGGTATGATGGATACTATCCTCAACCTCGGTCTTAACGAAGAAGTTGTTGAAGTTATCGCAGCTAAATCAGGCAACCCCAGATGGGCTTGGGACTGCTACAGAAGATTTATTCAGATGTACTCTGACGTTGTTATGGAAGTTGGTAAGAAGTACTTCGAACAGCTCATTGACAAGATGAAAGAAGAAAAAGGCGTTACTCAGGACGTTGAACTTACAGCTGAAGACCTTAAGGAACTCGCTACACAGTTCAAAGCTGAATACAAGAACAAGATTGGCAAGGAATTCCCTGCTGACCCCAAAGAACAGCTCTTCGGTGCTGTTGAAGCCGTATTCAGAAGCTGGGACAACCCCCGTGCAAACGTTTACAGACGTGACAACGATATTCCTTACAGCTGGGGTACAGCTGTTAACGTACAGATGATGGCATTCGGTAACATGGGTGAAACATCAGGTACTGGTGTTGCATTTACACGTGACCCTGCAACAGGCGAAAAGAAGCTTATGGGTGAATTCCTTATGAACGCTCAGGGCGAAGACGTTGTTGCTGGTGTACGTACTCCTATGCCTATCTCTAAGATGGAAGAAATTATGCCTGAAGTATTCAAGCAGTTCACAGATATCTGCGCTAGACTTGAAAACCACTACCGCGATATGCAGGATATGGAATTCACTATCGAAGATAAGAAACTCTATATGCTCCAGACAAGAAACGGTAAGAGAACTGCAAAGGCTGCTCTTAAGATTGCTTGCGACCTCGTTGACGAAGGCATGATTACAGATAAAGAAGCTGTTGCAATGATCGACCCCAGAAACCTTGACACACTTCTCCATCCCCAGTTCGACGCTAAGGCTCTTAAGGCTGCTGCTCCTATCGGTAAAGCTCTTCCCGCATCTCCCGGTGCTGCTTGCGGTAAGGTAGTATTCACAGCTGAAGATGCTGTTGAATGGAATGAAAGAGGCGAAAAGGTAGTTCTCGTTCGTCTTGAAACATCTCCTGAAGATATCGAAGGTATGAAAGCTTCTCAGGGTATTCTTACAGTTCGTGGTGGTATGACATCTCACGCAGCCGTTGTTGCTCGTGGTATGGGTACATGCTGTGTATCTGGTTGTTCTGCAATCAACATGGACGAAGACAACAAGGTATTCACACTTGCTGGTAAGACATTTACAGAAGGCAGCTTCATTTCTATCGACGGTTCTACAGGTAACATCTACGAAGGTCTTATCCCCACAGTTGATGCTACAATCGTTGGCGAATTCCAGAGAATTATGGACTGGGCTGATAAATACAGAGTTCTCAAAGTTAGAACAAACGCTGATAACGTTACAGACGCTAAGAAAGCATTTGAACTCGGTGCTGAAGGTATCGGTCTCTGCCGTACAGAACACATGTTCTTCGAAGGCGACAGAATCGCTGCTATCCGTGAAATGATTTGTTCTGACACTGTTGAACAGAGAGAAAAAGCTCTTGACAAGCTTCTTCCCATGCAGCAGGGCGACTTTGAAAAGCTTTACGAAGCTATGGAAGGCAGACCTGTTACAATTCGTTTCCTTGACCCCCCGCTTCACGAATTCGTTCCTACAGAAGAAAAGGATATCGAACTCCTTGCTAATACACAGGGTAAGACAGTTGCTGAAATCAAAGCAATCATTGCTTCTCTCCACGAATTCAACCCCATGATGGGTCACCGTGGTTGCCGTCTTGCAGTAACATATCCTGAAATTGCAAAGATGCAGACAAAGGCTGTTATCCGTGCAGCTATCAATACACAGAAGAAGTATCCTGAATGGAAAGTTCTTCCTGAAATCATGATTCCCCTTGTTGGCGAACTCAAAGAACTTAAGTTCGTTAAGGACATCGTAGTTGCAACAGCTGATGCAGAAATCGCTGCAGCAGGCGTTGAACTCGAATACAAAGTTGGTACAATGATTGAAATCCCCAGAGCTGCTCTTACAGCAGACGAAGTAGCTAAGGAAGCTGAATTCTTCAGCTTTGGTACAAACGACCTTACACAGATGACATTCGGCTTCAGCCGTGATGACGCTGGTAAGTTCCTCCCCTCTTACTACGATACAAAGATTTTCGAAAACGACCCCTTCGCTCGTCTCGACCAGAGCGGTGTTGGTAAGCTCGTTAAGATGGCTGCTGAACTCGGTAAGGCTACACGCCCCGACATCAAGCTTGGTATCTGTGGTGAACACGGTGGTGACCCCACATCTGTTGAATTCTGTCACAGAATCGGTCTCTCATACGTTTCTTGCTCACCCTTCCGTGTGCCGATAGCTAGACTTTCAGCTGCTCAGGCTGCAATTAAGGATATGTAATTTAGCATAACTTAATAAATTATTAATCCCCTTGGAATTTCCAAGGGGATTTTTTTATTCATTTTATTATTTATATGAAAATTTTCCTTGCAGTTATTTTTTAAATATGATATAATTATTTCAATAAAAATATATTGTATGTGCCTTTAAGGCTGATTGGAGAATAATA
>JAZRPI010000039.1:0-3602 GCA_045649165.1 Eubacteriales bacterium
TATGAAGAACTTATTGAAAATGGCAGTATGACCGTTGCAAAAGAAAAAGGCCTTGTAAGAAGTGAAGGCAAAGAATATGTAATGAAAGACGGAGATGTTGTTCTCTTCAGATTTAACGTATAATTATGCGATATATTGTACTTGATATGGAATGGAATCAGCCAAGGCATCCGCTTGCCGCTGTAAGAGAGCCTGTACATTTAAAGGGCGAGATAATACAGATTGGCGCGGTAAAACTTGACGAGAAATTCCGTACGCTTGATAATTTTAACGTAATGGTTTGTCCTAAGTATTATACGAAAATGCACTCAAAGGTTGCAGAACTTACTATGATAAGCAATCAGGATTTGAAGAGTGGAGTACCTTTTACAAAAGCATTTGAAATGTTCAGTAAATGGTGTGGAGAAGAATTTTGTATACTTACTTGGGGTTGGGATGATATCCCGATGCTTGAAGATAACCTTGTTATTTACGGCATAGACAAAAATTGGATACCAAATACATATAATATTCAGCCGATATTTGATGCTCAGGTCACAAAGCAGGGAAAACAGTGCGCTTTGTCGACGGCTATGGAAATATTAGGCGAGCCACCGTTTGAAGCTCACGATGCTTTGAATGACGCGTTGAGTACAGCGTGTATTTGCCGTCATTTAGATATGGAAAATGGTATAAAGAATTATATTGAATGTAAGAGAAGGCTCGTACCTGATTCATATAATTCGCCTTATGAATACAGATTTTGCAAGGATGCAAAACAGGATACAAAGATAACTACTTTTAAATGTCACTCCTGTGAAAATGATGTTGTTTGTGACGGTTGGCTGACGCAGAAGCCGGATAGGTATATTGCGATTGGTAAATGTGAGTGCGGCAAGGAATATTTAATAAAGATAAGATTCCGCAAGAACGAAAACAAAACGTACCGCGCAAACAGAACCGTATATCCTATGGATGATACACAGAGAGAATACTATAACAAAAAACTTGCAGAAAAACAGCTCAAGAAACAAAAAAGACTTGAAAAAATAGGAATATAACAAAAAGCCCTTTCGGGCTTTTTTGTTTTTATAATTTTTTAGCGCAGTTTATAGAAGGGGGACTGAATTCGTTAGTCGGAAAGGACATTTTTGCAAACGCTTGACAAGGGTCGTCAGGCTGAGTCATAACACATTCCTTATCAGGAACGCTGAACTCTGTTGCAGAAACGATGTACTGACCGGGACGTTCAATTCTTATAACCGAGAAGAAGCCGAGAGAAACGTAAAGGTTTTTGCCATTGTCTTCCGTGTCAAAAGTACCGCCGAAAAGTTCGCATATATTTTCGGGTATTTCTTCTGCTGAACAGCAGCAACAACAGCAGTTGTTCCTTTCGCCGACTTTTGTGTTGAGAACAATAGGGTCAATAACTTCAACAGCGACTGTGGGCAGGTTTGTACTCATCGTGGTATTAAATCCGCAAGAAAGAGTATTGCCTGATGTCATTTCGCTCTTGAATATGCTTACATTGCCTTCGCTTCCGTAAAGAATTACGTTCTTTTCACAGACAGCAAGGCCTTCAAATTCTCGACTTCTGTTTAAGCCAACACAAGCTTCGCATACTACTTTTACGTAGTATCTGATGTATATTTGATAAAAACCCCTGTTGAATTGCACAGGTTCTATATTAATGTTTGCGGCAAGTATTTTTGAGCACTTTGCTCTGATACTTCCGGCGTTGTCGATTATTTCACGGCCGTAGGGGTTGAGAAATAATCTGACGTCTTCAAAGCAGTCTTTGTCGCGGCAGGAGTCAAGAATTCGGCTAACATCAACACAGACGTTTTCTTTGCAGCCGAAGGAATTTGACATATTGCCGAGACAGCTTGATTTATTGTCTGCCATAACTTAGATTCCTCCATAGTGATATATAGTAAAAGGTATATTATTTCACACTACCTTTGTAATATAATATGCACAGATTTAAAATATGTTTAGAATTAAAAAATAGTTGAAACTGTTGTTTTGATATGGTATAATATATGCAGTTTTTGTATCTTTAGTGAGGAATATATGAGAGAAAGATTTTTAGAACTGAAAAGGGAGCTTTTTGATATACTGTACAGCCACTTGAATCCAATGCAGAGAAAGGCTGTTTTTACTGTTAACAATCCCTTGCTGATTCTTGCGGGGGCGGGAAGCGGAAAGACTACCGTTCTTGTAAACAGAATTTCTTATATAATTAAATACGGCAATTCGTATAATTCCAATATAGTACCGGTAGACCTTGACCAAAGCGATATAGACAGGCTTGAAAAGGCAAAGAGTGCGACAAAGGAAGAAATTGCAATGCTTCTCAAAGAGTATGCGGTTGAACCCTGTCCGCCCTGGGCTTTACTTGCCATAACCTTTACAAATAAGGCGGCAAAGGAGATTGCTGAAAGACTTGAAAAAGACTTGAATGATGAAGTAAACGATATATGGTCGGGCACTTTCCATTCGGTATGTCTTCGTATTTTACGTAAATACGGAGATAGAGTTGGATTTAATAAAAGCAATATCACTATATATGATACAGACGATACAAAAAGACTTGTGTCTTCTTGTATGAAAGAATTAAATATTGATGAAAAGGTTATCAATGGAAAAGCTGTAAGAAATGAAATCAGCAGATGCAAAGACAAGCTTATAACAGCTGACGACCTTGCAAAAGACGCTTTAGACGAAAACGGAACACCAAACTTCCGTCTTGCTAAGGTTGCAAAGATTTATAAACTCTATCAGCAAAAACTCAGCGAAGCCAATGCTGTTGATTTTGATGATATTATCGTAAAAACTATTGAACTTTTGCAGAATGATGAAGAAGTAAGAAAATACTACCAGAGAAAATTCAGATACGTATGTATAGATGAGTATCAGGACACGAACTACGCTCAGTTTATACTGTCATCGCTTCTTGCAGGCGGATATAACAATATTATGGCAGTTGGCGACGACGACCAGAGTATTTATAAATTCCGCGGTGCGACCATTGAGAATATTCTGAATTTTGACAAGACTTTTGAAAACGTAAATATAATAAAACTTGAACAGAATTACCGTTCAACAAAATACATACTTGATGCGGCAAACGCTGTTATAAGAAATAATTCAGGCAGAAAAGGAAAAGAACTCTGGACTGATAAAATCGGCGGCGAACCGATAAAAATCAGACAGTGCTTGACTCAGGTAGACGAAGCCAAATATATTGTAAATACAATACAGGATATGGTAAGTAAAGAAAAGAGACAGTATTCTGATTTTGCAGTACTTTGCAGAATGAATGCTCAGTCGTCTACTATTGAAAGTGTGCTTGTAAAAAGTGGTATACCGTTCAGAATGTTATGCGGACAAAGATTCTATGAAAGAAAGGAAGTTAAGGACATTCTTTCATACCTTTGTGTTATTAACAATACTAACGACGATTTGAGACTTAAACGAATCATCAACGAGCCAAAGAGAAAAATCGGCGATACAACGGTAAATGCAGTTGAACAAATAGCTGCCGCAGAAGAATGCAGTATGTTTACTGTTATGAAGAATTCTGCTAAGTATAAGGCGCTTTCACAGGTGCAGGGCAGACT
>JAZRPI010000040.1:0-2128 GCA_045649165.1 Eubacteriales bacterium
TTTTTGGGTCTTGTATTGCTTGTTGTTATTGTTTCTTTGATGAATTTCTTTGTAGGAAGATTCTCAAAGTATGAACATGCAAAAACTGAACAAAAAACAGAAGCACAAATAGACGACAAAATCGAAAACAAACAGGAAATACTCGCCGCAGTTTGCGCGGCTATCGCAGAAGAAAACAACACTGATATTTCAGCTATACGTGTTCTTTCTTTCAAAAAAGTTAAATAATTATTTCACATAAAAGAGGTAGACAAACCATGAAAGCTTACAAAGTTAACGTAAACGGCAACGTATATGAAATCACACTTGAAATCATTGACAAAGAAGAAATAAAAACTTCTGCAAAAGAACAAACTCCCGCCCCCGCTGCAGCACCCGCTCAGACCGGTGGTACAACTGTTTCTGCACCTATGCCCGGAACAATATTGAAGGTTAATGTTGCAAATGGACAGGCTGTCAAAAAAGGAGATATCCTTATGATTCTTGAAGCTATGAAGATGGAAAATGAAATTATGGCACCTATTGACGGTACTGTTTCATCTGTTAGTGTTCAGGCAAGTTCTTCTGTTGAAACAGGCACAGTACTCTGTACTATCGCTTAATTTTTGGGGGACTATTCAATGGATGCATTATTGAATTTTCTTAAAGATACAGGCTTCTGGCAGTTTTTCACAATAGAAAACGGTTGGAAAAACCTTATAATGATTGCAGTCGCTTGTTTCCTTTGTTATCTTGCTATCAAAAAACAGTTTGAACCCCTGCTCTTGCTCCCGATTGCTATTGGTATGCTTCTTACCAACTTACCGGGTGCAAACATATTCCACGAAGAATTTTTTGCAGGTGGTACAGTAGATTGGTCAGCACTTTCAAACGTAAAAAACGTTGGACTTATTGATATTCTTTACCTAGGCGTAAAACTCGGCATCTACCCTTGTCTCATATTTATAGGTGTAGGAGCTATGACAGACTTCGGTCCGCTGATTTCCAATCCAAAGAGTCTTTTGCTTGGTGCTGCGGCTCAGATTGGTATTTTTGCAACTTATGCAGGCGCGGTAGCACTTGGATTTACTGGCGCTGAAGCAGGCTCTATCGGTATTATAGGCGGCGCTGACGGTCCTACGGCAATATTTGTTACAACGAAACTTGCTCCATCACTCTTAGGCCCCATTGCTGTTGCGGCTTATTCATACATGGCGCTTGTACCCGTTATTCAACCGCCGATTATGAAAGCTCTTACAACAAAAAAAGAACGTTCAATCGTTATGACAGCTTTAAAACCTGTTTCAAAAACACAGAAAATTATATTCCCTATTATTTCAACTATATTTGTTGCACTAATCGTTCCAAGTGCCGCTCCACTTGTCGGGTGCCTTATGTTTGGTAACCTTCTTAAAGAATGTGGTGTATGTGAAAGACTTTCAAAAACAGTACAAAACGAGCTTATGAATATCGTTACAGTATTTCTCGGAATTTCTGTAGGTGCCACGGCTACGGGCGCAACGTTCTTGAAGCTTAAAACACTTCTTATTATCGTTATGGGTGTTGTAGCTTTCGGTGTTGCAACTGCATCAGGCGTTCTTATTGCAAAACTTATGAACGTATTTCTTCCCGAAGGAAAGAAAATCAATCCCCTTATCGGCTCTGCCGGTGTTTCGGCCGTTCCTATGGCTGCAAGAGTTTCACAAAAGGTCGGTCAGGAAGAAAATCCTTCCAACTTCCTTCTTATGCACGCTATGGGTCCCAACGTTGCAGGTGTTATCGGTTCAGCGATTGCTGCCGGAGTTCTTATAGCTTTGTTTGCTTAATAATTTGAGGTAATACTATATGTCAAAAAAAGTTTTTATAACAGATACAATTTTACGTGACGCTCATCAGTCGCAGGCTGCAACGAGAATGAGATTAGAAGATATGCTCCCTGCCTGTAAAGCTCTCAACGATGCAGGTTTCTGGTCACTTGAGTGTTGGGGTGGAGCTACCTTTGACACTTGTATGAGATTTCTTGGCGAAGACCCTTGGGAAAGACTCAGAACATTGAAAAAGAATCTGCCTGACACAAAACTCCAGATGCTTTTACGCGGACAAAATCTGCTTGGTTATAAGCACTATGCTGACGACGTCGTTGATATGT
>JAZRPI010000041.1:0-5244 GCA_045649165.1 Eubacteriales bacterium
AAAAACCGTCTTTTTGTTTTATGCCAAACGCATATCTGTTTTTCTTGTGATAATGTCAACGTCTTCGATTATAACTTCAACTTCCATGCCGAGAGCAAATACGTTTGTTCCGTTTGAGAGTGTAAAGCTTCTTTCGTTAAAGTCGTAATATCCGTCAAGCGATGAAATGGGTACAAGCCCTTCGCAGGTGTTTTCAAGCTCTACAAAGAAACCGAAAGAAGTAACGCTTGTTATAACACCGTTAAATTTTTCGCCAACGTATTGCATCATATATACAGACTTATAAAGGTCTTCAATATCGCGTTCTGCCATTTGCGCTTTGACTTCATTTTCGCTTGAATTTATAGCTGCCTGCGTAGCGAATGCGTTGTATTTACCAACGTTTGAATGGTCTATTTCGCCCTTAAGCACCTTTTTTATAATTCTGTGAGTTGCAAGGTCCGGATAACGTCTTATGGGCGACGTAAAGTGACAGTATTTTTCAATCGCAAGACCAAAGTGTGAGCTTGGTGCCGATGAATATCTTGCTTTCATAAGTGAGCGAAGAAGTATTCTTGAAAGAACGCTGTCAAGACCTTTTTGTCTTGCTTCGGACATAATTTTGCGCAGAGAAGTGGGGTGTATTGTCTTTGTATGAAGCGGGGTAGTGTTAAGACCGAGATTGTATGCAAAGATATCAAAGGTCTTGATTTTTTCAGGGTCCGGATTTTCGTGAATACGGTATACACAGGGCATTTCCTGCCAGAAAAGCCAGTTTGCAACGCCTTCGTTTGCGCACAGCATAAACTGTTCGATAAGCATTTCGGTTATACCACGTTCGGTTTTAATTATCTCAGTCGGCTCGTTGTATTCGTTTACGATAATCTTCGCTTCCGTTGTTTCAATGTCGATAGCGCCCCTTTTTGTACTCTTTTTGTCAAGTATCTTGTAGAGCTCTACCATAGTATCAAGCGTATCGGAAACAGGCAAATACTTTTCGTAGTATTCTGAATTCTTACCGTTTTCAAGGTAGTCGTTTAATTCTGTATATACGCCGCGTACTTTTGAATTTATAATACTTTCTTTTATGTCTGTTGACTCGATTTCGCCGTTTTTGTCAAGTGTCATGAATGCAGAAAGCGTATATCTGTCAACACCTGCATTAAGAGAGCATATACCGTTTGAAAGTGATTTCGGCAACATCGGAACAACCTTGTCGGCAAAATAAACGCTTGTGCCACGTAGCATGGCTTCTTTGTCTATGTCGCTGTCTTCTGTAACGTAATGCGAAACGTCGGCAATGTGTACGCCGAGAATATATCCACTATCAGTCTTTTCAACAGAGATAGCGTCGTCAAGGTCTTTTCCATCCTTGCCGTCGATTGTAAAGATTACTTTGTCACGTAAATCAAGACGGTCTTTGGGTGTGATTTCCGTCTTTTCTAATCTGTCTGCATTTTCAAGCACGTTCTTAGGGAAAAGAGTCTTGATGTTATGGTAGTGCAAAACAGCGTCATAGTTTGCAGTCAAAGAATCGCTTGCGCCAAATACGGTTGTAATCTTACCCTTTGCGCAGTATTTAAATGACGGGTATCTTGTAATCTCAACTTCAACTTTGTCTCCAACATCAGCATCAGAAAGGTCGCTTCTGTCTATTTGTATATCAAAAATAAACTTCTTGTTGTCGGGAACAATGTAAAATATAGGCGCATTTCGTTTGCCCCTGCCACGTGATATAAGCAACGTACCCGTAATTGTTTTTACGTTATGGGAAATAACCTTGATTATCTTTCCTTCATCGCTTTGTCCGTCGCCTTTTCTGTATTTTGGCGGGGTTACACTTGCAAGTACCGTATCGCCTTCAATAGCGTCAAGTGTGTGGTCGCGTGGAATAAAAATGTCGTGTTCTTTTGCCACCATATTCATAGGTGTAACAAAACCGAATCCCTTTGCAGACGCGCGGAAAGTACCCTTGACAAAGCCTGAGTATTTAACCGACATAATCTTACCTTTTTTTGTGTAGACTATGTCTCCCGATTTTTCCAAAATGTCAAGAGCCTTGTAAAAAGCGTCATATTGACTTGCATCATCTTCTGCAACGAGAGAGAATAATTCATAAGGCTTATATGCTAAATCTTCCTTTTCAAGATATTCTTTTATTGTTTCAGCTAATTTCATTTTATCTCCGTAATTTTTAATAAAAAATAATCCGCCTTGAACAAAAGGCGGATTGTGTTTCTGTTTAAGCTTCTGCTGTGTCAGCAGTTGTGTCTTCAGTCTTTGCTTCTTCTTTTTCGTCTTCTTTAGCAGATTCTTCAGGTTTCTTTTCTTCTTCGTCTTTAACAGTTGTTTCTGCCTGGTTGAGCAATGCGCTGTTTTCGTCAAAGAATTTGTCGTAGTCAGCATCGTCCTGAATGATGTATACAAGCAAAACAACTACTACAAAGAAAATACCAACGATTGTTGTGAGCTTTGCAAGTGTCTTAGCCCAAGTTTTGCCTTTTGTTTTACCGAAAAATGTATCAGCAGTTCCGCCGCTTACAGCTCCGATTCCTTTTGATTTGCCTTCCTGCATAAGAACAGCGATTATAAGAAATACAGCAGCTACTAAAAGTATTCCGCCAAGTACATAATCTAATACGTTCATTTATATTATCCTCCAAATGATTAACCCATTTTTTATACATATTTTTAGACAGTACGAATATCATACCACAAAAGTCTTTTAATTGCAATAGCATTTTTAAACTTTTTTTGGCAAAAAAACAAAATTTAACAGTAATTTTTATTCAATCTGCCCATTGTAATATTACACGTTCATAATAAGCGGAAGTATCATAGGCTTGCGGTTTGTTTTTTCAACAAGATATCTGCTTACTCCGTCTTTTACTCTCGTTTTCATCTGTGTCCAGTCGGTAATATTGTCTTCAAGGCAATCCCAGAGAGCGTCTGTTGCAATGTCTTTTACTTTTTCAAGAAGTTCTTCAGATTCTCTGACGTAAACAAATCCCCTTGAAATGATATCGGGCCCTGAAATAACCGAGCGTTCTTCAATGTCAACGGTAGCAACAACAACAATAAGACCGTCAGATGCAAGGTGGCGTCTGTCGCGTAATACTATGTTACCGACGTCTCCTACGCCGTAGCCGTCAACAAGCACTCTGCCCGACGGAACTGTACCGTTTACACGTATGCCTTTTTTGTCTACTTCAATGACTTTACCGATATCGCTTACGATAATATCGTTTTCTTTCATACCCATCTGAAGCGCCAGCTGTTTATGTTGCATAAGATGTCTGCATTCGCCGTGAATGGGCATAAAGTATTTTGGTTTTGTCAAAGCGTGCATAAGTTTGAGTTCTTCTTGGCAGCCGTGACCTGAAACGTGAACTTCAACAAGGTTATCCTTGAATACCGATACGCCCTTTTTCAAAAGCTCGTTTATAATCTTGTTTACGAGTTTTTCGTTGCCCGGAATAGGATGAGCGCTGATAACGACAAGGTCGCTTGAATTAAGCTCAACTTTGTCGTGGTCGGAAAACGCCATTCTGTACAAAGCTGACATGGGTTCGCCCTGACTGCCTGTTGTTACAAGGGTAAGCTGGTCGGGACGGTATCTTTTTATTTCGTTTATATCAACAAGCGTACCTTCGGGTATATTCATATAACCAAGCTCGTGCGCGGCTCTGACTATATTCTGCATACTTCTTCCGAGAATAGCCACTTTTCTGTTGTATTTTTCACTTGTATTTATAATCTGCTGAACGCGGTGTACGTTTGATGAAAACGTTGCAACGACTATTCTTTTGTCTGTGTGATTGCTGAATATATTTTCGAGCGATGCACCGACAGTTTTTTCTGACATAGTGTAACCGGGGTGTTCTGCGTTTGTTGATTCGCAGAGAAGAAGTGTAACACCCTTGTTTCCAAGTTCGCCAAGTCTTGTAATATCCATCATTCCGCCGTCAACGGGGGTAAGGTCAAGCTTGAAGTCGCCCGAGTGAATAACCATTCCCACAGGTGTTTTTATTGCAAGACAGCAAGCATCGGCGATTGAATGGTTAACGTGTATAAATTCAACGCTGAAGCAACCTGCTTTTACCGTATCTCCGGGGTTTACGCATACGAGTTTAGGCTCTACTTCAAGATAGTGCTCGGAAAGTTTGTTTTCAATTATTCCGAGAGTGAGTTTTGTTCCGTAAATTACAGGGTTTATAGCGCGTAAAACGTAGGGAATAGCACCGATATGGTCTTCGTGACCGTGGGTTAAAAATATTCCTTTGATTTTTTCTTTGTTCTTTTCAAGGTATGATATATCGGGTATAACAAGGTCAACACCGAGCATTTCGTTGTCGGGGAAGCCAAGACCGCAGTCGACTACGATGATATCGTCCTGGTATTCAAAAACTGTAATGTTTTTTCCAACTTCGTTAAGCCCGCCAAGGCTGATAACACGAAGTTTTGCATTGTTTTTCTTAGGCATAAATTGTCCTTTCTGTGATTTTTTCAAATAATATGTAAAAAGCAAAGCGAAAAGACAAAGCATGTAAAAAACACGCTTTGTTTTTTCTTTGTCTGATATAAGCTAAAGCTGCTTGCCAAGGCGAACGGCAGTTTCGTTTTTGAATACAAAAATATAGCAGTTTTTTCTTATATATTTTTAAAACGTACAATTAAGTTACGTTTACTATACCATATATTTATGAATAGAATATGACTAACCGTTCTTTATTTGATAATACAGAATAATAAAAAACAAAAAACGGCTGATAATATAGCTCCCAGCCAGAAGTAGCCTTTGCCTTTGTTTTTCTTTTGTTTCTTGGATTGTTCGTTGAAAAAATATCCGCCAATCAGGTTATTTTTCAGTATTTTGTTGGCTTCGATTACCATTTCGGATTCTTTAATGCCCGAAAGGTCGTCTTTTAAAATAAAATACGCCGCTTCGAAAATGGAATTGCCTGTGTTTTTTATTACTATTGCTTTTTTCTCTATGCCTGTGTACATATTTTTTATCGCCCCTTTTTATTCTTTTTGAAGATTATTCCATTTATATTTATAAAATAATCAGCCATTTTTAAAAAATTGAATAAAAGGGGAAGCAATTGACCATACTTCATTCGGTGGTGATAAAAATATGAAAAAAGAATATGCAAAAAACGGTTTGCTAACAATTACATTTTGCGTTTTGGTTGTCCTTTGTTTACTTATTATGCCTTTTTTGCCCATACACGATGAAGGCGAAATATACGACAACACTCTGAG
>JAZRPI010000042.1:0-6095 GCA_045649165.1 Eubacteriales bacterium
GGAGCGCGTTTTACAAGGCTTTCTTCACTATCTTCTTTTTCGTCAAACAACTTTTCTTCAATAGTAACAACAACTTCTTTTGATACCTTTACGCCAAATTCATCGGCAATAAGGAATGCTGTATCGTAATCAATAACCTGATTTACACTTGCCATAATGCCAAGCTTCATAAGTTTCTTGATTGTGTCAGCAGCAGTAACTTTCATTCTTGAAGCAAGTTCGCCAACTGTAATTTCATCGGGAACAGTAATCTGAAGCTGAAGTTTCTTTGCTCTTTCAAGTTCTGCTTTCTTGATTTTTTCAAGTGCGAGTTTTTCTTTATCTTTATTCTTGTCGTACTTGCCGTTATTGTTCTGCTTCTTAACTTTTTTACGTTCAGCAGAATAATTCATCTTGGGGTCGACAAATGTTTCAAGTCTTTCATCATATTTAGAAAGGTCAACGTGAGAGCTTCTTGTATCAACAACTCTTGTGCCTGCAACGTGGTTGCTCTGTCTTACAGCGTCGGGTGCGTCAGGCAAAGTTCTTTCAATCTTAAGTTCCTGACGATGCTGTCTCTGCTGAGCAGGCTGTTTTTTCTGCTCTTTCTTCTTGTTTATATTTTCTTTTGGCTGATTTTGAACTTCAGTTTTGTTAGTCTGCTGAACATTCTTTTCTACCTTAGGCTTATTATCCCTTTGTTGTTCTTTAATAACCTTAGGTTCTGCAGTCTTTTCTTCTTTTTTCTCTGTCTTTTCAACCTTTACGGGTTCTTTCTTTTCTTCGACAACTGTATTTTGTTCGGCAACTTTTTCTTCAGTAACCTTTACTTCTCTTTCGGGTTCTTTGATTTTAAGTTCACCGTCAATATATTTGCCAATACCATCAAACTGCTTCTGCATTGTAAGATGATTGAAAATAACACCGAACTCATCAGGTGTAAGAACTGCTGCATGTGTTCTGCCTGACATTCCGTATGATGCGAGAAGCTCAATAAGCTCCTTGCTCTTTATGTCAAAATCTTTTGCTATATTACTAATACGGTATTTTTGATTTGCTAACATATAAACACCTCTCTAAACCAGCTTTTTAATCGCATCTGCAAAATTTCTGTCAATTACTGCTATACAAGACGTCAAACACATCTTTCCAACAGCGTGTGAAATTTCATCTCTTGTAAATGCTGACTGTACGTATTCAACTTCATAATAAGAACAGCAGTTCACAATCTTTTTTAACGTATTTTGTGATACGTCTGATGCAATTATTACAAACTCAATAGGTTTTCCCGATTTAATCTTTTCGGTTACGATTTCAGTCCCCGATATAATCTTACGGGCCTTTGCGGCAAGACCTATCATTCCAAGAAATTTTGGATTTTTATTATTTTCATTCATTTTCAGTAAGTTCGCTTTCTAAAGCATCGTAAACATTATCAGGAATCTCACAATCAAGACTGCGTTCAAAACGCTTGGCTTTTCTTGCCTTCTTGAAACACTGAACGTTTCTGCACACATAAGCTCCGCGTCCAGACTTCTTTCCTGTAAAGTCTAGTAAAACTTCTCCATCGGGTGTTCTTACAACCCTAAGAAGCGTCTGCTTGGGAAACGATATACCACAACCGGAGCATCTTCTTTCCGGAATCTTTTTCTTCGGTAACTGTTGTCCCATTATTTCCTCCGATTAAAGCTCAGTCTTGATATCAATCTTGAAGCCTGTAAGTCTTGCAGCAAGGCGGGCATTCTGTCCTTCTTTACCAATTGCAAGAGATAACTGGTCATCATCAACAAGAACCTTGCATGAACGTTCTCCGTCAACAATTACCTGTCTTACAGTTGCAGGAGACAAAGCTTCGCGAATGAAATCTTCGGGATTTTCACTGAATTTTACAATATCAATCTTTTCGCCGCCGAGTTCGTCAACAATCTCAGTAATTCTCATACCGCGATTACCAATACATGCACCAATCGGGTCAACGTTTTCATCTCTTGACATTACTGCAAGTTTTGTACGTGAACCTGCTTCTCTTGATACACCTTTTATAATAACTGTTCCGTCCTGAATTTCGGGAACTTCCATTTCAAAAAGTCTTTTTACCATTCCGGGATGTGTTCTTGAAAGTGTTACAAGCGGTCCATAAGCTTCTTTTCTTACTTCTGTAACAAAAACCTTAACTCTTTCGCCGTCAGCAAACTTTTCGCCGGGGATAAGTTCGCTCTTAAGAATTTTTGCAATACTTGTTCCTGTATCAACTATAACGTCGCCTGTAACAGCGTCTGTTCTCTGAACAACAGCAGAAATAATTTCTTCTTTCTTGTCTTCATACTGCTTAACTCTGATTGAGCGTTCAGCTTCTCTGATGCCCTGAATAATAACCTGTTTACCTGTTGTGGCGCTGAGTCTTCTGAAAGCCTTAGGGTCAAGCTTAACTTCAGCAGTTCCACCAACCTGTGATCTTTTGCTGATTTTCTTCGCATCTTCAAGACAAATTTGAACAGCAGGGTCTGTAACATCTTCAGGGTTTTCAACGATTTCTTTCAAAGCGTACACTTTTACGTCTTTCTTCTTAGGGTCAAGAACAACTTTCACGTTGCTATTTCCGCCCATTTCACGCTTAAAAGCAGAAACGAGAGCCGCTTCAACTCTTTCAAGCATATATTCTGCCGGGATACCCTTTTCTGCTCCAAGCAATTCAAGAGCATTAAAAAATTCAGTATTCATAATCCTTGTAACTCCATATATATTAATCTATTTTTTTAATCAAAATTGTATACAGTCTTAATCTTTGAAACCAATGATTTTTCAATCTTTGTAACAGTGCCGTTTTCATCAATTTCAAATACATTTTCGTCTTCGTTATATCCGGCAAGTATACCGTTAATAACCTTTCTGCCTTCAAAAGCAGTGAAAAGTCTTAATTCAACATCCCAACCAATACAAGCTTTGTAGTGCATTGTATTCTTCAAATCCCTTTCAATACCAGGAGATGAAACTTCAAGTCTGTAAGCGCCTTCAATCGGGTCTGCTTCATCAAGCATAGGACTGATTGCAAGGTGTACCTTTTCACAGTCGTTGATATTTATTCCTTCTTCGCTGTCAAGAGTAATGCGCAAAAACCATTCCGCACCTTCTTTAACGTACTCAACGTCCCATAAAACGTAACCAAGCTCATTAACTGTGCTTTCAAGAAGTTCTTTTACTTTTCCTGCAATATTTCTTGCAGGTCTTGCATTTTCTTTTGCCATATTATTTTTCCTTTTCCTTGGACGTCTAAAGAGCATAAAAATTCAAAGCATACTCAAAAAATGTCCGTATAATAAATTTAGAAGAGTGGAACAAACCACTCTTCTAATCTAACCTTGTGCATTATATCATATTGCAACAAAAATTGCAATAGTTTTTTCAAAATAATTATATTACAGTATTTTTCAACCAATCAACTTTGCATCAATAATTGATAATTTTGCAATTTCATCCGAGTAAACAACTACATCTTTCATCAATGTTGACATATATTCGTTGAAATCACTCTGAGCGCAATATTCTTTGATATTGCCAAGCTGATTTTCATAATCAAGATTTGAATATGCTTTTTCAGTCAATTCTTTCTTTTTCATAATGCAGATAACGGAATTATCTTCAACCATTTTGATTTCTCCGATTTTCATATTCTGAGCAGTCGTTATAATCTCTGCTCCGTAAACAGAAAGGTCATTCGAAGAAATATAATAACCGTCTGTATACAAATCTTTATTCGGGTCTTCGTTATACTGCTTCTTTAATTCTGCAAAGCTTTCGCCATTTTCTAACTTCTTCATTATATCTTCAACAAGCTGATTCTTTGCTTTCTTCTCGTCTTCCGAGAGTTCCTTTGTTATAGGTGTACCCTTTGTTTCGTCATAAAGAATTTTTCCGTTTTCATCCTTTTCAAAAACAACGGAATTATAAATCATAATCATATCAACAGACGAGTAGTTATTCTTGAAATATTCATCAAGAATTTCACTTGTGATTTCTCTCTGACCACCTTTTGCATAAAGCGCGTCAAAAACGTAAGCTGTTTTCATTTCAGCTTTATAAATATCGCCGAGCATATCGTAATTTACGTTATAATTCGAAAGAAATGCGTTAAGCTCACTCTTTGAACCGTATGAATTAAGCATATCCGCAAGAGAATTTTCAATTTCTTCTATCTCTTTTTCGTCAACTTTCAAACCCAAATCGTCAAAAAGCTTCTGACAAATAAGATTAACCTTGACGTTAAAATCTACAATTTCGCGCATTTTCTGTTCATAAGTATCGCCGTTTGCATACTTTGTAGCCCAGTATTCAGCAGTATCATTTGAAGCTGATACATAGCTTGACTTAATCTGCGACAACCAATATGAATACATATTCGTTGATATTGTTTCGCCCTTATATTCCATAACAACTACGGGCTTTGAACAAGAAAACATAGATGTAATCGCTATACAAAGCAACGCTATAAGAGCAACAATTCTTAATTTTTTCATTATCTTACCGCCTTAATAATCAAACTTGAACTTCTGTCTTCTCTTCTGTCTGTTCTTCAGTCTGCATCTCTGCTTCAATTTCGTCAATATTAATTGCCGCATTGTGAGCGATAGGCTCCCATTCAACACGTCTGAACAACGCAATAATCATAGTCAGTCTTCCGATTACATCAAAAATCGGGAACGTAAGACAGAACCATATTTTTCTGTACCATTTTATTTTCTTAATTCTCTTACATTCAACTATGTAAACGTAAGCCGCAACTATTATGCCTTCTATATAAGACCAAAGTGTCCAACAGAAAACAAAGAACGCATACCAAAGACACTTCTGTAAAGGTGTCGCAAAAGGTCCTGTATTCTTAATTATTTCCGGGAATCCAAACAACTTGAATATATTCTGGAAAAATTCAGGAGCAGATGAAAGATACACCCAACCACCGAACTGTACAATCACTATAACTCTGAGAAAATAAACAATTGTCTTCTTAAAAGCAGATATAAGTGTACGGGGGAATACCACCGTAAGCATATCAAAACTCATAAAACGGAGTCTTATGTTATTGAAAAGACGCTTCCACCAAGGATTTGGTATTTTTTTACCATCGGCATCCTTATTGGCCATGCCATTTGTAACAAAAATATGGTAGAACAAAGCGGGACCTGTTTCAATCAATGCCTGCAAGTGCCCTTTTGACCAACGAATTCTCTGCTTCATAGCAGTCTTCATATCAACAGGCTGTTCGTCATAAAATTCTGCCTTGTTGTTGTATGAAATCTTATATCCCTTAGCAACGGCATCAGCACAAAAAGCGCGGTCTTCTGTAAGACTTGTATAGTTCCAACCGTCTTTGAGAAGCTCGTTTGAGAAAAGGAAACCTGTTCCTTGAATTCTAGTCGCAAGTCTGAATACCGAACGAGCGCGATGTTCGGTTCTTACAGTTCTGAGCCAATGTATACCGTATGATGCCGAAATCCAGTTGTCATCAAAATTCTTTGTATTTCTGTATGATGTTACAATCTTTTCTCCCGCATCAAACGAGTCGTTCATGTGAGAAATATAGTCATGCTTCAAAAGGTTGTCAGCATCAAAAATGAAATAACCTTCGTAACTTTCAATTCCGTAGTCTCTTCTTATGTTTTCAACAAGGAACTGCAAAGCATAACCCTTAGTTCTCTTTGTTGTATCATTTCTTTCATAACAAATAGCACCATATTTTCTTGCAGCTTCTGCTGTATTATCAGTACAGTTGTCAGCAACAACAAATATATCAACAAGCTCTTTCGGATAGTCCTGTTTTCTTATACTGTCAACAAGATTACCAATAACAGCTTCTTCGTTACGAGCCGCTACGAGAATTGCATATTTATGAAAATTTGTAGCTTTTTTAAATTTTCTGGTGAAGAATATACCCGTATACTTATACACAGACTTGAACTTATAAAGCGATGATATAAAAGACCATATATCATTCACAATACTTATTATCAAACTGATAAAAGCGCGCATATTTTCTTCCTCCTTTTTCTGCAACAATACAACTCAATATACCATATCCGACAAAAAATATCAACAGTTTTGACTATTTTTATATTTCTGTC
>JAZRPI010000043.1:0-2308 GCA_045649165.1 Eubacteriales bacterium
CTTAAATATAAAAACATTTTCAATGTTAGTACCAAAATACTTGGCAATCTTAAATGCAAGTTGCAGCGAAGCGTGATACTTGCCGTGTTCCAAAGAAATAATCGTCTGTCTTGTTACACCAACAGCAGTTGCTAAATCATCTTGCGTTATGTTATTCTCTTTTCGCAAAACTTTTATTCTGTTTTCCATATATCATTCTCCATATTTTAGTAAAGTTTGCTTTACATTTACTATTATAAGCCATAAAAGACGAAATGTCAAGTATGTTTTACATTTATATATAAAATAAACTTCCCATAATACTCGTTATAGGAAGCCTCAATTTATAGTTTTGCTTTTTTTCCATTCACTATTATTTGTTATCCGAATGCTTAAGAAAAATTGAAAAGAGAAAAAGTAAAAAGCACACCTTTTGGTGTGCTTTTTGGTGGGAGCGGGTGGATTCGGACCACCGAAGTCACTGACAACAGATTTACAGTCTGCCCCCTTTGGCCGCTCGGGAACGCTCCCATATAACAAAAGAAACTTAACATTAAGTTTCTTTTGTGTTTGGAGCTGGTGATCGGAGTCGAACCAACAACCTGCTGATTACAAATCAGCTGCTCTGCCATTGAGCCACACCAGCTTATATGCTTTTCACAACGTTGACAATTATAGCATAACAAAGAAGCTTTGTCAATATGTTTTTTAAAAAATATTTATATTTTTTTAGCATATTTTTTATTATTGTTTTTATACTGAAATTACTCGTGAAAACCGTCAAGTTCAGCCTTTTGAATTGCTCCAAGAATTCTGTGTTTTATACCCTTATTTTTCTTTTCCTGTTCGGCAAGAAAAGCTTTCACTTCTTCCCTTTGTGTTTTCTTGTCTGCAGGACAGGTACTTTCAACAAGCGGAAGCCAACTATTCTTTGACATAAAATATTTTATATCCTTCTCAGCTGTATATACAAAAGGTCTAATCATTGTTATATCTTTTCTGCTGAGATACGTTACAGGCGAAAATGTACCAAGTCTACCTTCGTATGACAAATTCAAAACAAAAGTTTCAACTACGTCATCAAAATGATGTCCCAAAGCTATCTTATTACAGTTATATTCTTTTGCCGCATCGTGCAAAGCACCACGTCTCATTCTTGAACAAAGTGAGCAAGGATTGCTTTCTTTTCTGTAATCAAAAATAATCTGCGATATTTCAGTTTTTACTATATGATACTCAACATCTAATTCTTCACACATTTTTGCAAAGGGAGTAAAATCCATTCCTTCAAATCCCATATCAATTGTCACTGCAACAAGTTCAAATTTTTTAGGATAAAACTGTTTGAGTGAAACAAGCGTACAAAAAAGCGCGACAGAATCCTTGCCACCGGATATACCAACGGCAATTCTATCGTTTTCTTCAATCATATTATATTCATCAATCGCGCGTCTCGCGTAGCTGAGAAGTCTGCGGTTCTTTTCAAAATTCATATATTTTTCCTTAAACGTTTTTTGTACAAATAATTATATTACACTTATCTTTTAATGTCAACTCTAAATGCACCTGTATATTATACTAATAGACAACAAAAATTTTAAAAGGGGTAAATTTATGGCAATTAAAATTTTCATAGACCAAGGACACAACCCGATTAACCCAAATGCAGGTGCAGAAGGATTTGGACTTCGCGAACAGGACATTACATACAATATAGGCTTAAGACTCGCAGAACTGCTTCGAAGCGACCCAAATTTTGAAGTAAGGCTCTCCCGTAACACACCCACAGAACAACTCGGAACAAGCAACAGCACGAGTCTTGCATCACGCGTAAATCAAGCAATAGCATTTGGTGCAGATTATTTTATTTCTCTGCATACGAACGCTTCAGTCAATCCTGAAATCAGCGGCACAGAAGGCTATGCTTACAGTATGAACAGTGAAGGATATTGGCTTGGCGAAGAAATTGTCGACAGCATTTCTGCATACACAGGTTTAGAAAACAGGGGTATGTTTGTACGCCCGTCTCTATACGTTCTCAGAAGAACTCCTATGCCGTCAGCGCTTATTGAGATGGGATTTATAACAAATGAAAATGACGCATATTTGTTAAGTCAGCAACCACAATTGTTTGCAAACAGTATCTATGAAGGAATTCTGTCATACTTCGGTCTAAATATGTAAAAACAAAAAACAGCCAAAATATTGGCTGTTTTTTTAATTTTTGTTTATAGTCAACTTATAAATATCTCCCTTAGGCACTCCCCTATCTTTCGCTACTTTCTTTATAGCGTCCATTTTGGAGATACCCAAAGTATTAATATAAAAC
>JAZRPI010000044.1:0-2908 GCA_045649165.1 Eubacteriales bacterium
ACAACTACAAATACTATTTTTGCAAAAAAATGTTCAAGGAGTATATTTTATGTCAAACAAAAACATGAAAATAGTATCAGGTATAGTTGCCGGTACCGTTGCCGCAACAGTAGTCGGTCTTTCAATGAAATCAATGCAAAAGCCCAAATCAAAACTTCAGAAAAACACAGCAAGAACACTCAACACAATCAGTTCTGTTACTCACAGCCTTGCAGATATGATTGGCTAAGAAAACAAAAACTGTACGATGTTTTTTCGTACAGTTTTTTTATTAACTGAAATACATTTTTCTGCGTAAATTATATTAATAATATATTTATACTTTACTTGACACAATCTGGTAAAAGGTGTATAATTTAAGGTAATCTATTTATATTTAACCATCCCAAGGAGTGTAAAGAAATGAAAAGAGTTTACAATTTTTCAGCAGGCCCTTCTATGCTGCCCTTATCAGTACTCGAACAGTGCGCAAATGAAATGGTTTGCTACGGCGAGTCAGGTATGTCAGTTATGGAAATGAGCCACCGCTCTCCTGTATACGAAGAAATAATCGCGGGCGCAGAAGCGCTTTTGCGTGAAGTAATGAATATACCCGAGAACTACAAAGTTTTGTTTATGCAAGGCGGCGCGTCCACACAGTTCGCTGCTGTTCCGCTTAACCTTATGACAGGTTCAGGCAAAGCTGACTACGTTGTTTCAGGTCAGTTCTCAAAGAAAGCTTTCCAGGAAGCTAAAAAATACGGTGACGTTGTTTGCATTGCTTCTTCAGAAGATAAGAACAACTCATATATTCCCGTAATCAAAAAAGAAGATATCCGTCCTGATGCAGACTACGTTCACGTTTGCTTCAACAACACAATTTACGGTACAAAATACTACTATATTCCCGACACAGGCGATATTCCTTTGGTTGCCGATATGTCTTCATGCATTATTTCAGAACCCGTTGACGTATCAAAGTTCGGTATGATTTATGCAGGCGCTCAGAAGAATATGGCTCCCGCAGGTCTTACAGTAGTTATTATCCGCGAAGACCTTCTCGGCAAGGAAAGAGATTTTACTCCTGTAATGCTTAACTACAAGACAATTGCAGATAACTCTTCTATGTACAATACTCCCCCTTGCTATCCTATCTACGTATGCAAGCTCGTTCTTGAATGGATAAAGGATATGGGCGGTCTTGAAGTTATGAAAGAAAAAAATATCAAGAAAGCAGCAGTTCTTTACGACTATCTCGATTCACAGGATTACTACATTGCTCCCGTTGAAAAACAGAGCCGTTCTATGATGAACGTTACTTTCGTAACAGGCGATGCTGACCTTGACAAGAAGTTTGCAAAAGAAGCTGATGCTTGCGGATTCAAAAACATTAAAGGCCACCGTTCAGTTGGCGGTATGCGTGCTTCTATTTATAACGCTATGCCCCACGAAGGCGTTGTTGCCCTTGTTGAATTTATGAAAGAATTTGCAAAGAACAACCCCAAAGGCTAATATAATTTATAGGTGAAAATTATGAAGAATGTTCAGTTATTAAATAAAATTGCTTCTTGCGGCACAGACCTTTTTGACAAGGCTGAATACAACGTTGCAGAAGAAGTTACAAATCCCGATGCAATTATGGTGCGTTCTGCTGTTATGCACGAAATGGAATTTGGCGCAAACCTTAAGGCTATTGCAAGAGCAGGTGCCGGTGTAAACAACATTCCGCTTGACAGATGTGCTGAACAGGGTATCGTTGTTTTCAACACTCCCGGTGCTAATGCAAACGCTGTTAAAGAACTTGCTGTTGCGGCTCTTATGCTTGCTTCACGTGATATCGTTGGCGGTATTGAGTGGGCAAAAACTCTTAAGGGCACTGAAAACGTTGCGAAGCAGGTAGAAAAAGGCAAATCAAAATTCGGCGGTGTTGAAATTACAGGCAAGACACTCGGTATTATCGGTCTTGGTGCTATCGGCGGTATGTTGGCAAACGCTGCTGAAGGTCTTGGAATGAAAGTTATCGGCTGCGACCCTTATCTCAGCGTTGAAGCTGCTTGGAATATCAGCTCAAGCGTTCAGAGAGTTGCTACATTTGAAGACGTATTCAAAAATGCAGATTATATAAGCGTTCACGTTCCTGCAACAGCAGAAACAAAGGGATTCTTGAACGAAAAATCTTTTGCTATGATGAAAGACGGCGTAAGAATTATTAATCTTGCGCGTGCTGACTTGGTTAACACAGACGACCTTAAGGCTGCTCTTGAATCAGGCAAGGTTGCTTCTTACGTAACAGACTTCCCCACAGAAGAAACAGTTGACGTAAAAGGCATTGTTGCTATCCCCCACCTTGGTGCTTCAACAGAACAGGCTGAAGATAACTGTGCTGTAATGGCTGCAAAAGAACTTATTGATTACCTTGAAAATGGTAACATCAAGAACAGCGTTAACTTCCCTGCATTTACTTCTCCCAGAAATCACAAGAACAGAGTTTGCGTTCTCCATGCAAATAAAGAAGGTCTTGCATCAAGCATTACTGCTCTTTATACTGGCGATTTCACAACAAAAACAAGGGGCAATTACGCTTATACTGTAATTGATACAGACAATCTTTCAGACGACGCTGTAAGCAAAACACAGGCTCTTGAAAGCGTATACAAAGTAAACGTCATATAAGTAAATATTTGTAGCAAACTGCGGTATGTTTTTATGTAACATACCGCAGTATTTTTATGAAAACACCTTGAAAAAAAGGCTGTGCTATTGTATAATTATGTAAGAAATACTTTATATAAAAAAGGATAGAATATGAAAAATCAAGTAAAAGAAATTATATCAAATCATCTTGGCATTTCCATTGACGAAATTGACGACAACTGTGATATTTTCGAAACACTTGGCGCAGACTCTCTTGACGGCGTTGACCTTCTTA
>JAZRPI010000045.1:0-2610 GCA_045649165.1 Eubacteriales bacterium
CAACAGAGCGAAAAACCTTACACTGAATGAAGACCCTATTCCAAACTTTACATATCTCAAAGAAAACTTCCCCCACGGTTATATAACCGTTTCATCAATCGGCGGCGGTACTGCCAATACGGAATTTGAACTTCTTACAGGAATGAACCTTGACCACTTCGGTCCGGGCGAATATCCTTACAAAACAATACTTAAATCCGTTACCTGCGAATCTCCCGCTTTCACTTTGAAAAATTACGGATATACTTCTCACGCTATACATAACCATACGGCTACATTCTACGACCGTTTTGAAGTATACCCCAATCTTGGTTTTGATACGTTTACCCCTGTTGAAATGATGCACGATGTTGAATATACAACTCTCGGTTGGGAAAAAGACAACGTTCTTACCGAACAGATTATAAACTGCCTAAACTCAACGGAAAAACAAGACTTTATCTTTACAGTTAGCGTACAGGCGCACGGCAAATACCCCGACGAAGAATTGCCGTCAGAAAGTCAGATACAAGTTGACTTACAAAACAACACTGCAGCAGAAAACAAAGCTCAGTATCAGTATTACGTGCAGCAGCTGCACGAAACAGACGCCTTTGTCGGCGAGCTTATTTCTTATCTTTCTGACTTTGAAGAGCCAACTGTCGTATTATTCTATGGAGACCACTTCCCCACAATCTATCTTGAAGAAGACAAATTGCATGGCACAAAATATCAGACAGACTACGCGATATGGTCAAACTACGGACTGAAAGCCGAAAACAAAGACCTTATGTGTTATCAACTTTCTTCCCACGTGTTCGGCGCATTAGGCTCCAATCTCGGTAATATGACAAAAATCCATCAGAACGAATCAAAGCTTGACAATTACCAAAGAGCTATGGAAATGCTCGAATACGATATGCTCTACGGAAAAATGCTATCCTATGGTGGCATAAACCCTTATATTACCACAGAGCTTGAATACGGCGTAACTGATATATACATTACCGATATAGTACACAACAATGGCCAGCTGTTTATCTACGGAAACAAGTTTAATGAAAGCAGCAAAATCAGAATAAACAACAAAGTAAAAGATACTCTGTATCTCAACAAAAACTGCATCGTCACAAACCTTGACTCGCTTGACAATTGCGAAACTTTGCAAATCGTTCAGCTAACCTACGACAGAATTGAAATGCGCACAAGCGCACAGTATGATATAAACAGCTTCATCAATCCCCCCGAAGAACAACCTTCAATTGAAGATACAAGCAACGATATAGAAGAATAAAAAAAACAACCTTGAAAAAGGTTGTTTTTTTATTTCACTCAATATCAAGTTCGATAGGCTTATCAATTTCTTCGCCAATGTACTTTCCGTTTTTCTTACGTTGCTTCACACATTCGGTAAGCAGATACTCTATTTGTCCGTTCACCGAACGAAAATCATCTTCCGCCCACGATGCAATAGCATTATAAAGCTTAGGCGAAAGGCGAAGCGGCACTTGTTTCTTATTATCTGACATATTAATAAAGACTTCCTGAATTTACTACCGGCTGAGCGTCGTGATTTCCACAAAGTACAACCAAAAGGTTTGAAACCATAGCAGCCTTTCTTTCTTCGTCAAGCTCAACAACGTTGTTTTCGCTGAGTCTTTCAAGAGCCATTTCAACCATACCGACAGCACCGTCAACTATCATCTTTCTTGCATCAATAATTGCTGATGCCTGCTGACGCTGAAGCATAACAGCAGCAATTTCGGGCGCGTATGCAAGGTATGTAATTCTTGCTTCAATTATTTCAATTCCCGCTTCGTTTACTCTTTCTTGAATTTCATCGCGTATTCTTCCCGCAACAATATCACTTGAGCCACGCAAACTGCCGTCATCCGCAAGTCCGTCGCCTGTCGTATCAACGTTGGGAGCTACGTCATAAGGATAAACTCTTACAACGTTACGCAAAGCTGTATCACACTGAAGCGAAAGAAATTCTTTGTAGTTATCTACGTTAAATACAGCCTTTGCAGTATCAACTATTCTCCACGTAACAGCAATACCGATTTCAATAGGGTTACCCAAGCAGTCATTAATCTTCTGACGGTTGTTGTTAAGAGTCATAATTTTCAATGAAATCTTCTTGTTTTCAATCTCAATATTCACATTTGCTTCTGCGCCTGTTCCTGTTGAAATGGCAGAAACTACCGACTTAACGTCGCCACTCTGGTTTAACTTTGTCTTTGACGCGGGGTTAACAGCTACACAAAAAGGATTTACGAAATAAAAACCGTCTCCCTTAAGTGTTCCAACGTATTTACCAAACAACGTCAATACAAGTGCTTCCTGGGGTTTTAACACCTTAAGTCCGGGCAAAACAATCCATCCAACACATATAATAACCAAGCATACTGCAAAAAGCACAGGATTTTCGCCTTTATCCATCTGTATGCCACCATATATCACTCCGGCAATAGCTATTGCATATACAATAACAAATGCAACAAGCACTAACATTCCCTTACCTTTTTTTGATAATATCTTTTCTGTCATAACACATTACCTCCGTTTATGATATCAATATGATATCACTTTTATATTACTTTGTCAATACTTGGAAATAAAAAAAGGCGA
>JAZRPI010000046.1:0-5194 GCA_045649165.1 Eubacteriales bacterium
AAATCGTCTGTTACGCCACCCTTGACAAAGCAGACCATACCGTCAATTCGGCATACGCCGTAGCCAAGGTTATTTACGCTGTCTATTTTGGTTTTGTATATTTTATTTTTTATTGGCATATCATATTTCTCCGTTAAGGGATATTGTTTTGTTATAATTACCTATAAAATCAAGAAAAAGCACCAACAAATGATGTCGAATAATTACCATTATCTTCAATAACTGCAGTGCTTTCATAACCACTCAAAGGTGAAATATCAAACTCTATAATTTCACCGTTTTTATTATCATAAGAAACATGCAAGCCACCATTTGCCAAAATTGATATTGAAAGCACATTGCCCCATGTACGTCTATTATAAAGACTGCAAGTTCCATATTCGTATACCATTTGGCCAAAAACTTTACGAACCGTAATTCTAGAATCAATATAAGAACTTACACTTGTAGATTTCTTCGGAATTTCTTCAGTAATAGCAGCTCCACCACATCTATCACATTTGCATTCTTTAAGTCCAGCTTCTGTAGTTGTTGCTTCTTTTACAACATACCAGTTAGTATAAATGTGACCAAGTTTTGTTGTTTCGTCTGAGATATAACTGTGACCACAATTACAAATGTTTAAAGTATAACCATTTTCAGTACAGGTAGCAATTACAATTTTTCCATAATATGAATGTGAATGAGAAACTTCTGTGGATTCGGGGGTTTTTGTTGTCTCTTCAAGTTTTGTTGTTTCAACTGTTTCGGGAGTGAGAATGGGAGGTTCAACAGCAGTAGTTTCTCTTGATGTATTCTCTATTGTTTGTTTGAAAGAGTCTGTATCAGCTTGTATAATAGTTTCAGTTTGTGTAGAGTTGTGCTCGTTGTTTTTTTGTAATTTTTGCTTTTTGTGGTTGTTAAAAAAACAAAGCGTCGTTACTGCAACCAAACATAATAGTAACGTTAGAAAAATATAGATAGCACAACAAGTTTTTTTGTTGTTTGTTATTTTAGGTAGTTTCATTTTTTATGGGTCCTTTTGTAAAAAAATAAACGTTCGAACTAGGCAAACTGTAAGATGTTACTTAATATGTATAATATTATATATTATTTTTTACATATTGTAAATATATATGGGAAAATTGGCTAAAAGGTGTTGACAAAAGTGACAGGACATGCTATAATGACTGTACCTCTTGCGAAGGGGTCTTTTTTTGTCGCGCATTTCTTCGCGTGAGGGAGATAAAATTTTAGGAATACTATGTATTCTGTTATCGGGAGGTGTCTCTGAATGGCTCAGGGAAATAGAGTTAGAATTACACTGGCATGCAGCGAATGCAAGCAGAGAAACTACGACACTATGAAGAACAAAAAGAATGATCCCGACAGACTTGAAATGAACAAGTACTGCCGTTTCTGTCGTAAACATACTCTTCATAGAGAAACAAAGTAAGGAGGTAGCAAAATGGCAGAACTCGAAAAGAAGGAAAAGTCCAAAAAAGCTGCCCCCAAGAAAAACAAAGTTGGCTTCGGTCAAAGAATCAAAAAGTTTTTCAAAGATTACAAGAGCGAACTCAAGAAAATTGTTTGGTTGTCACCCAAAACAACAGCTCAGTACACAGGTATTGTGCTTGTTATGATGGTGGTTGTAAGCGCATTTATTGGTGTGCTTGACCTTGTATTCTCCAAACTCTTGTTGTTCCTCGGTGGGTTGGTTTAATTATGAGTGACCTTAATGATATCAGCCGTCAGGCGTGTTGGTATGTTGTACACACCTATTCGGGCTATGAAAACAAGGTAAAAGCCAATCTCGAAAAAATCGTGGAAAACCGCGGACTTCATCATTTGATTTTTGATTCAATCATTCCTGTTGAAATTGTGAATGAAGGAACAGAAGAAGATGTAAAAGAAGTTGAAAACAAAATCTTCCCCAGCTACGTTCTTGTAAAGATGATTATGTCTGACGAGAGCTGGCACGTGGTAAGAAATATCCGTGGTGTTACAGGATTTGTAGGTCCCGGTAGTAAACCGGTACCGCTCACTGATGAAGAAGTTGCAAGTATAGGCATTGAAACACGTGCTATTACACTTGATTATAACGTAGGCGACAGCGTTAAGATTAAGAGCGGAACGCTCAGCGGATTTATTGGTAGAGTTGAAGAAATTTCCGAAGATAAGAAGAAAATCAAAGTTATGGCAACTATTTTCGGAAGAGAAACGCCTGTTGAACTTGATTCAGACAGCGTTGAAATTTTAGAAGTTTAATTTTTATTAAACAGTCCTTTGCTTTTCACGCGTAGTGCGTGACTCGTGGGAGGGAGAAAATTTTTATTTACTAATTCTCCCGATTTAGAACCACATTCGGAGGTGTATAGAAATGGCAAAGAAAATTCAGGGTTATATCAAACTTCAGATTCCCGCCGGTAAAGCTACTCCTCAGCCCCCTATCGGTCCGGCTTTGGGTCAGTACGGTGTAAGTATTCCTAACTTCACAAAGGAATTCAACGAAAGAACAAAGAACGATATCGGTCTTATCATTCCTGTAATCATCACAGTATATGCAGACCGTTCATTCTCATTCATCACAAAGACTCCCCCCGCTCCCGTTCTTATTAAGAAGGCTTGCGGAATTGAAACAGCATCTGCAGCACCTAACAAGACTAAGGTTGCAAAGCTCACAAAAGAACAGGTTCAGAAGATTGCTGAAACAAAAATGCCCGACCTCAATGCAGCTTCTCTTGAAGCAGCAATGAGCATGATTGCCGGTACTGCTCGCAGTATGGGTATCACAGTTGAGGAATAAGGAGGAGTAAGCAAATGAAAATGGGAAAGAAATACAGCGACAGCATTAAGTTGCTTGAAAAAACAAAACTTTATGATGCAAACGAAGCAATTGCTCTCGTATGCCAGACAGCAAAAGCTAAATTCGATGAAACAATCGAACTTCACATTCGCCTTGGTGTTGACTCTCGTCACGCTGACCAGCAGGTTAGAGGCGCTATCGTTCTCCCCAACGGTACAGGTAAGAATGTAAAGGTTCTCGTATTCGCAAAAGGCGACAAGGTTCAGGCTGCTCTCGATGCAGGTGCTGACTATGCAGGCGCTGAAGAATATGTAGAAAAAATCCAGAAGGAAAACTGGTTCGACTTCGACGTTATCATTGCTTCTCCCGACATGATGGGCTTGGTTGGTCGTCTCGGTAAGGTTCTCGGTCCTAAGGGCCTTATGCCTAACCCCAAAGCAGGAACAGTTACTCCTGACGTTGCTAAGGCTGTTAAAGAAGCTAAGGCAGGTAAGATTGAATACCGTCTCGATAAGACAAACATTATTCACTGTCCTATCGGTAAGGCATCTTTCGGTGCAGAAAAGCTTCAGGAAAACTTTGACGCGCTTGTTGGCGCTGTTATCAAGGCTAAGCCTGCAGCTGCAAAGGGTCAGTACATTAAGAGCTGCGTAATCGCATCTACAATGGGCCCTGGTATCAAGATTAACTACGCAAAACTTGGTTAATAAAAATTTGAGAGTGTTTTTCAAACACTCTCTTTTTTTGTGCAAAACTTGGTTAATTGAACAAATGAAAGAGTATGTTTTTTTGAAAACATACTTTTTGTTTTTGTAAAGCTTGGTTAATTAAAAAGAATAAGAGCGTGTTTTATGGCACACTCTTTATTTTTTTGCAAATAATAAATTGAAATAATGTAATATCTGTGGTAAAATGTACATATAAACAATAAAATGATAATATATATAAGGAGATAATAATATGAAAGTACTTATATTGAATGGCAGTCCGAGAAAAAACGGTAATACGTCTATTGCTCTGAATGAAGTTAAAAAAACTCTTGAGCAAGAAAATATAGAAGTAGAGATGATACAGGTTGGTAATATGGATATAAGCGGCTGCAAAGGTTGTCTTTACTGCAAAGAACACGGCAAATGCGTGAAGAATGATATTGTAAATGAGCTTGCAGTTAAGCTTGAACAGGCAGATGGTCTTGTTGTAGGCAGTCCTGTATATTACGCTGCAGCAAATGGTACTCTCGTTTGCTTGCTCAACAGACTCTTTTACAGTACAAAGTTTAATAAGTCTATGAAGGTAGGCGCATCTGTCGCGGTTGCAAGACGTGGTGGTTGTTCTGCTACTTTTGACGAGCTCAATAAGTATTTTACAATTTCGGGTATGCCTATTGCGTCAAGTCAGTATTGGAACAGTGTACACGGAAGAGCTCCTGGAGATGCTGAAAATGATGGAGAAGGCTTGCAGACAATGCGTACAATGGCAAAAAATATGGCATTTCTTATCAAGAGTATTGCTCTTGGTAAAGAAAAGTATGGATTGCCCGAAAAAGAAGCTCCGATTATGACTAGTTTTATAAAATAAACAAAACAAAAAGCCCTTAAAAAGGGCTTTTTATTTTTTGTAATATAATTATCTGTTAAGGATAAGTTTTGTGAGTTCAACGGGTTCAACGATTTTGCCGTCCTTATAAACACGCATATTACCTGATGCGATTTCGTCAATAAGAATAACTTCATTGTTGTTGTAACCGAATTCGAACTTGATATCCCAAAGGTCAAGACCGATTGACTTAAGGTCGTCAGCAACAATCTTTGTAATCTTGAGTGTCTGTTCTTTCATACTCTTGAACATTTCTTCACTCATTACACCGAGAGCAGCCAAACCTTCAGAAGTTACGAGCGGGTCGCCCTTTTCGTCGTTCTTGAATGTGCATTCAACGTAACCGCCTTCGAGAACTGTTCCGTCTTCAATGTATTCGCCGTATCTACGGATAAAGCTTCCTGTTGCAACAAGTCTGCAAATTACTTCAAGACCGTGACCAAACACAGTACCCGGAAGAACTTCCATAGTTGCATCGTCGATATTTGCACTTACATAGTGAGTCTTGATGCCTGCAGCCTTAAGAAGCTCGAAATAGTGAATTGATGTCTGGAGATTTGCTTTGCCGATGCCTTCGATTGTAAGACCAACTGTGTTTTCGCCGGGACCGAAAACGCCGTCTTTGCCTGTGCAGTCATCTTTGAATTTCAACATAACGTTGCCGTTGTCAAGAGAATAAACGTCTTTTGTTTTGCCTTCGTAAACTTTTTTCATAGCTAAATAGCTCCTTTTTATAAAAAATTACTCTATAATATTATCACAAAACTGAAAATTTGTATATACTTTTTTACAAAAAATTTTATAAAAATTTTA
>JAZRPI010000047.1:0-5170 GCA_045649165.1 Eubacteriales bacterium
TGTGCAAAATCAAGGTAGTAGTCTCTTGATGAACGTACTGAGCCTGTAACGCCGAGCGACTTGTAATCCTGAACAAGCATAAGAAGTCTTGTGATACCGCCTTCTGCAAGGCATTCGTACAATACGTCAAGTTTTGAGATACCCTGCTGCGGAATTGCTTCTCTGATATTGTTTATCATAAAAGAAGCGGGGCGCATTTTGCTTGCTTCTTCGCTGACTTCAACGCCTGTCAAAGGGTTAATAAACTTTTTAACTTCCGGAACAGGTGCATCTGTTTCAGGAATTGTTGTATCTTCTTGTTTTTGTGTATCAGAAGTTTCTTTTTCCTGTGTTATTGCTTCTGTTTCATCATCGAAAGCGGGTACATCTTTGTTATTTACTGTTGTAAATACCGCAACTGCAACTGCCGCTAATGCCAGTACAACGAGAACTACTGTGATAATAATTTGTTTTTTGTTTAATTTTGCCATAGCATTAATTCCTACTTTCTTAAAAAGTATCATACAAAAATTATAATACTTTTACCACACTTTGTCAACGGAGAATAATGTATAAAAAGAATGTAAAATATTGGTTACTATGCCGAGATATCAAAAAAACGCCCTGAATTTCGGGCGTTTTGTATGATTTTCAGTCATTAGACTCATCTTCTGTAGTTTCAAGTTTTGATACCAATGCCCATTCAACACGTAAGTCAACGATTTTCTCTACCTTTATTTTCAGTCCCTTAAGCTCAACTTCGGGTTTTGAGCCGTCTTCGGGGATTGAGGGCATTTCAGAGAATATAAGACCGCCGAGAGTTTTATATTCTTCCGTTTCATAGTCAATATCAATATCAAGAGCGTCACTAATGTCGTCAAGCTGAGTGCTTCCGGCAATTCGCCAGAGATTGTCTTCAAGCTTTATGATATCGGGCTTGTTCTGTTCGTCAAGTTCGTCGTAAATGTTACCGACAATTTCTTCAAGTAGGTCTTCAAGTGTAATAATACCCGAAGTACCGCCAAATTCGTCAACTACAACACACATATGTACGTGGTTTTTTTGCATATCCTTGAAAAGCACGTCGGCTCTTACAGATTCGTGTACAAATTTTACGGGGCGGAGAAGCTTTCTTATGTCAGCAGTCTTGTTGTAGTTTTCGGTAAGAAACTCGCGTGCGCGCAGAATACCGATAACGTTGTCGACGTTTTCTTCATATACAGGGAAACGTGAGAAGCCTGAATTTTTAATGATTTTTAGTATTTCTTCCGTTGTGCTTTCAACGTCAATAAAGGTTACTGACGTACGGTGAATCATAATTTCATTTACGGTTGTATTGTTGAATTCAAAGATGTTTTCAATCATCTCTTTTTCGTCTGAGTCGATTGTACCATTTTCTTCGCCAATGTCAATCATAAGTCTGATGTCTTCTTCGGAAACCGTTTCTTCATCTTCTTTCGGGTCGATTCCGCAAAGACGGAGAACACCGTTTGTTGATATAGTCATAAACCATACGATAGGCTTAAGCACTTTTGCAAGAAAGGCTATAACAGAGCAAACGCCGCGGGCAAACTTTTCGGGATTTTTCATAGCCACTCTCTTGGGAACAAGCTCACCTAAAACAAGAGTAAAATATGAAAGAATAAGCGTGATTACAATAACGGCTATTGCATCAAGGGTAGGACGCATTTTTTCAGCAAGGTCAAAGGTTTTCAATGCCCAGTTTACAAGTCCGTCAGAAAAACTGTCAGCAGCAAAAGCCGAACCCAAGAAACCTGCAAGTGTTATGCCGATTTGTATAGTAGAAAGAAAACCTGTCGGTTCTTGTACCATTTTGAGTATTTTTCCTGCTTTTTTGTCACCTTCGTCAAATTGATGTTTAAGTTTGTTTTCGTTTAACGATACGAATGCAATTTCGGTAGCCGCGAAGAATGCGTTTAATAATATAAGCAAAAGTTGTAAAAACAATTGCGGTAAAATTTTCATGTTAATCTCCTATTTGTAACTATAATGTAATTATTCTGTCATTAATATTCAGTAAAAGGTATCAACAGTTGAGAATTTTTGCATATCTGCAAGAAGGCGGCGCGATATATTTTGTATTGCTTTTTTTGCCACGTAATTTTAACGCAAAAAAGGCACAACAACAAATCGGAATAGATATTATTCCAACTTTATATGCTATGCCTATATCTTCGTATTCAGATATAGAGGTAAAATTCAAACAATTACTGTCTTTGATGTTTTCGTACGTACTTATGTTAATTTCGGCAATCATAAATATAGCTAAAACTAAACATAAAATAACCAAAAATGATTTTAAGTTACATCGCGGAACAGGTGACGCGTCCAAAGTTTTTACCTCTTTCTTTTAAAAATATCTCGTGTATTATATCACAAACCTTTTTGTTTTTCAATAGGTTTGCTGCTTTGTTTACATATTAGCCCAAAATGCTGTTATAGTAGTTTTTCATAGCCAAGGCGTCTTCTGCCATAGTGCCGTCCGATTCGCATATAATGAAAGGAGAAACGTTTTCCTTTACTATTGCTTCCATAAGGGGTTCAAAGGGTGGGCCGAATAACGTATCTTCAAATGTCAGGTGTTTTTTCTCGCCGGCATTTGTATATTCAATTTTTGAGAAGTGGCAGTGAAGCGTATCAGCGTATTTGTCGCCGAGCTTGTTTGCAATAGTATCAAATACTTTGCGGTAGTCGTCAACGCTTACAAAAAGGTTTCCTATATTACGCGCGTTGAGATGCCCGAAGTCAACGACAGGGCAAAGTCTTTCGTCTATTGAGCAGATTTCGAGTACTTCGTCTAAAGTGCCGAGCTGATTAAGTTTGCCCATTGTTTCAAGAGCAAGTGTAACGTTTGTGTTGCCTACGGCTTCAAGAGCTTTCGTCATTGTGTCTTTTGCAAGGTCAACTGCTTCTTGTCTTGAAATTTTTGACGCGCTTCCCGTGTGGATTACAATAAGTTCAGCATTCATAAGTTCAGCTGCTTTTACGCTTTTTGTTATATAGTCAACGCTCTTAAGACGTTTTTCAGGCTCTATACCTGAAAGTGAAATATAGTAGGGCGCGTGAAGTGACATACGGATATTATTCTGTTTGGCGTTATTTCCTATTTTTCTGAACGTGTCGTCACTTCCGAAAAGCCCCTTGCCCGCCTGATATTCATAGCAGTCAAGACCGAAGTTTTTTACCCATTCGGGAGCATCAACGGTACTCTTTTTGCCTGATGCGTAGAATGAAAGCGAGTTTCCGCCAGGCCCAAATTTTGCACTCATAATATTTTTCCTTTTTTACTTGTTCTTTTTGTTGTAGTAATACTTAATGAAAGGCTTTTCAATAGCAGACTTAAATCTGAAAAATGGTGTTTCAACCTTTTTGATTGTAGGTACCCATACAGCAGTAATGCCCGATACGCGCGCTGTGATTACGTCGGTCAAAAGCTGGTCGCCGAGCATAATGGCGTTTTTCTTATCGTCATTAAGGATTGCCATAGCTTTTTTTACAGTTCTTCTTGACGGTTTGCCCGATTTGTGCATACAGGGAACGCCGATAGATTCATTGAAAAGTTCAACTCTTTCTTTTTCATTGTTGGAAACAAGAATGAGTTTTATGCCATTATTAAGCAAAGTTTTTGCCCACTCAATTACTTCTTCTGTTGGGTGGGGAACGTCGTAGGGAACGAGAGTGTTGTCAATATCGCAGAGTACGCAAGTTTTTCCGATTGATTTGAGAAATTCGGGAGTAACGCCTTTATATGTATCAAAGTCGTAGTCGGGTAATAGTAAATGCTTCATAGTTTTTGTTAATTCCTTAAAATATATTATATGCTTTATTATACAACCAAAGGCGAAAAATGTAAAGGGGAGTCGTATATCTTTAATTTGCTTGACAAAGTATAATAAATATGCTAACATATAGAGCAGTTTGCGGGTGTGGCGGAATTGGCAGACGCGCTAGACTTAGGATCTAGTGTCCCCGACGTGCAGGTTCAACTCCTGTCACCCGCACCAGAAAAAAAGACGTGTTTATACACGTCGTTTTTTCAACGAAATAAATCCCTTGCGGGATTTATGAAATGCACTTTGTGCGTGAAATACGCCTTTGGCGTGTGAAATGCCTGCGGGCGTGAGTGGATTTATTTCATTTCACTTGATGCGTAAGCATCAAATTTCACAATTTACGGAGTAAATTATTTCACCGTGAGCTTAAGCGAACGATTTCACTAAAAGCTTCGAGAGTTCGAATTCATACGCAAAAACGGCAAAAATATCGTTTTTGTAGCCCATAGACAAAAATACGGCGTACCGTTTTGGGTACGCCGTATTTTTTATTTGGTTGAATGTAAGGAGAATGGTAGAGAATCAATGCTCCGGTGGAGCGTTGAGAGCCGCGAAAGACCTTATTCACATATTCATTCTCCAAATCTTTTGTTATTCATGCGGGTGTGCGTTTATCTTCCGCTGATCTGACGACGACAATAAATACGGCTTCCGAGAAATGCCAGCAGCGCTGCGGCGACAATGTAGATCAAGGGAACGATTTGGTACGAGGTGAACTGTGTTCCAAATAGAGAAATCAGCCGGCAGTCAAAAATGTTCCACACGGCCAAAAAACAAGTAGGGAGATAATCCCATAACTGCCCCAATATGCGGTACTCTGCCGGTATTTGAACCAAAGCTCCGGCAAGAATCATACCTGTAATAATGGACATTGCAGCAATACTACTATGAAACAGCTCGGACAGGAACATGACCAATATGCTGATAAAAAACGCCGTTACCAGCAGACAGCCGTATGCAATCAGACAGGCTTGTCCTATGGTAATATTGCCTGCGTAGTTGGTGCAAAAAATCTGTATCGCAGTATCAAAGCCTTCTGTACCGTAGATACACAGACACATTACCCAAGTCAGTGCCGACATGAGCAATGCACCAACAAATCCTACGGTAATTCCAGCGAACAGTTTGACCCAATAGAGCTGTTTTTTTCCATTTGCAGTACACAACACAAGCTGATCTGTTCGGTGCGTGTTCTCATCGGGAAAGCTACTCGAAAGGGCGATAGCGGTATAGAACAGCATCATAAAGCCCGCAGTGAGAAAAATCTCTAAGATGTATTCGTATGCCTCATGAAGCTGATATACAATAGGGGTTGTGAGGGTACTGGCCTGTTCCTG
>JAZRPI010000048.1:0-4500 GCA_045649165.1 Eubacteriales bacterium
TAAAAACCCTGACAAATAACCGTCGCATAAGCAAAAAGAATTACAGATATTACGATTATAACCCCGGCAAACTTCCCTGCATATCTACTGTAAGATTCAAGCACAAGCGCCATTCCTGTCAAACCTTTATTAAGGACTAAATCATTATACGAAAACAATATTACAAAAGCTGTAAGATTGCACATTACAATCGTATCGGCAAATACTTCAAATATTCCCCAAAAACCTTGCTCAACGGGACTTTTGAGATTAGTTTTAGCGTGTGCTATGGGAGAAGTCCCACTTCCCGCTTCATTTGACATTATTCCCCTTGCGACACCGTAGCGCATAGCTTTGATTATTGAATACCCACCTACACCGCCAAAAAACGATTTAACTTTAAATGCATCCTTGATTATAAGAAGTAATACTTCGCCTATCTTGTCAAAGTTGACTATGATTATATATACAGAAAGAAGTATGTATACGATTGTTGCAAACGGTATAATTCTTGAAGTTATTGACGATATTCTTTTTGTACCCTTGCATATTGATATAAATATAATCAGCGCCATTGTTATGCCGACGTATATGGGATTGATTTGAACTATTGATATTACAGAATCTTTCACGGAATTTATCTGAACTACATTCCCTACAGTCAGCGCGTTTATTATACAAAGAACTGCAAACATATACGAAAGTGTATTACTTTTTAAACAGTCGCGCATATAATACATAGCGCCGCCCCTGTATTCCCCGCCTTTTTTGACTCTGTATTTTACTGCTAACACTACTTCTCCGTATTTCAACACCATAGCAACTATTGCACTCAAAGTCAGCCAAAAAACAGCACCCGCGCCACCCGAAAAAATAGCAGTCGATACGCCAACTATATTACCTACTCCAAGTGTACTCGCCAGGGCTAATACAGCAGTCTTAAAAGGAGACATTCCACTGTCTTCATTTTTCTTTGTAAGAGTTTTTGCTATATAATTCGTTTTTGTGAAAATAAAACTTCCATATTTAAAAGTAAGTATAAGCCCTATGCCGAAAATGACTATCGGCAAAGCGGGACCGAATATGTAAGTATTCAAAAAATCAAGCGCTTTTCCCATATTTTTCTCCCATATTTTTTTACTGATTTATATTCATTTTCGCCCTTTTTTATAACCGCCCGTTCTAAATGTTAATTAACTGTTAATAATATAGATTATGCTTGATTTTTAATTGGAAATTATATACAATAAATTCAATGTTAGCAAACAGACCTTTCGAGTGCTAACACATAAATTTGTATTTTATTTTTATATCTTTTCAGGAGGATAAATTATATGACACTCAAACCCTTGGCAGACCGTGTAGTTATAAAAATGGTCGAAGCTGAAGAAACAACAAAAAGCGGTATCATCCTTGCAGGTACTGCAAAAGAAAAACCCCAGGTTGCAGAAGTAGTTGCTGTTGGCCCCGGCGGACTCGTTGATGGAAACGAAGTAGTTATGTCCGTTAAGGTTGGCGACAAGGTTATCACAAGCAAATATTCCGGTACTGAAGTTAAGTGTGACGGAACAGAATATATTATTGTTAAACAGAGCGATATTCTCGCTATTGTTGAATAATTAACAAGAGCATTTGGAGGTAATATAAAATGGCAAAAGAAATTATGCATGGTATTGATGCCAGAAACGCACTTCTCCGCGGCGTTGATAAATTGGCTGATACAGTTAAAATCACAATGGGCCCTAAGGGCAGAAACGTAGTTCTTGATAAAAAATACGGCGCTCCCCTTATCACAAACGACGGCGTTACAATCGCAAAAGAAATTGAGCTTGATGACGCTATGGAAAATATGGGCGCACAGCTTGTTAAAGAAGTTGCTACAAAAACAAACGACGCTGCCGGTGACGGTACAACAACAGCTACACTTCTTGCACAGGCATTCATTCACGAAGGTATGAAAAACGTTGCAGCAGGTGCTAACCCCATGGTACTCCGTAAGGGTATTCAGAAGGCTGTTGACAAAGCTGTTGATTCTCTTAAGGGTATTTCAAGAGAAGTTAACGGTTCTGCTGATATTGCAAGAGTTGGTACTATCTCTGCAGGCGATGAAGTAATTGGTACTCTTATCGCTGACGCTATGGATAAGGTTACAAATGACGGTGTTATCACTGTTGAAGAATCAAAAACTGCCGAAACATACTGCGAAGTTGTTGAAGGTATGCGGGGGGGGGGGGGCTACACATCTCCTTATATGGTAACTGATACAGATAAAATGGAAGCTGTTCTTGTCGACGCTTTCATCCTTATCACAGACAAAAAGATTTCTACAATTCAGGAACTTCTTCCCTTGCTTGAACAGATTGTTCAGTCAGGCAGAAAGCTCCTTATAATCGCTGACGATATCGAAGGCGAAGCTCTTACAACTCTCGTACTCAACAAGCTCCGCGGCACATTTACTTGCGTTGCAGTAAAAGCTCCCGGCTTTGGCGACAGAAGAAAAGAAATGCTCAGAGATATCGCTATTCTCACAAACGGCGAAGTTATTTCAGATGAACTCGGTCTTGACCTTAAAGAAGCTACTGTCGAACAGCTCGGACGCGCTCGTCAGGTTAAAGTTACAAAAGAAAACACAATCATCGTAGGCGGCGCCGGCGACTCTGATGAAATCAAGAGCAGAATTGCTCAGATTAAGACTGCTATTGAAACAACAACATCAGACTTCGACCGTGAAAAACTTCAGGAACGTCTCGCTAAACTTTCAGGCGGTGTTGCAGTTATCAAAGTTGGTGCTGCTACTGAAGTTGAAATGAAAGAAAAGAAGCTTCGTATTGAAGACGCTCTCAACGCTACAAGAGCTGCTGTTGAAGAAGGTATCGTTGCAGGTGGTGGTGTTGCATATCTCAACATTCTCCCTGAAATCGAAAAACTCGCAGAATCACTTGAAGGCGATGAAAAGACAGGTGCAAACATTGTTCTTAAGGCTCTCGAAGCTCCCGTACGTCAGATTTCTAACAACGCAGGCTTTGAAGGCTCTGTTATCATCAACGAAATCCGCAAGGCAAACAAAGCAGGATTCGGTTTTGATGCTTACACAGAAAAATACGTTGATATGATTGAAGCAGGTATCGTTGACCCGACTAAAGTTACACGTTCTGCTCTCCAGAACGCTGCTTCTATCTCTTCTACAATCCTTACAACAGAAGCAATCGTTGCTGACAAGAAAGAACCTGTTGCTCCCGCAGCTCCTGCAGGCGCAGGCATGGAAGGTATGTATTAATACCAAATTCAAATATAAAAAGTGTGCGAAAATTCGCACACTTTTTTTGCACAAAAAAAGACGGAAGAAACTCCGTCTTTTTATTTTTTATTTATTTTCGTTTAATCTATCAAGAAGATTATGAATTCTGTTTACGGGGTTGAGAAGTTCGCTGATTGTTGAGTCGTGGTTAAGTGTATCAATAAGCATTGCTACGTATTTACACATATTAACTTCATAGTACCAAGGCTTTTCAAGAAGCTCAGGCTTTCTGTAGTTAAGGTTTGTTGTAAACACCTTTGTAATCAAACCCTTTTCATAAGCTTCGTCAAATCTTTCATAACCGCTTGTGAACAAACCAAACGTTGAGAATACAAATATTCTCTTTGCACCCCTTGCCTTAAGCTGAGCTGCAACGTCAAGCATAGAATCGCCTGATGCAATCATATCATCAACAACGATAACGTCTTTGCCTTCAACAGACTTACCGAGATATTCATGAGCAACAATGGGGTTTCTTCCGTCAACAACTCTTGTATAGTCACGGCGTTTGTAGAACATACCAAGGTCAAGTCCGATTACTGATGAGTAATACATACTTCTCTGCATTGCGCCTTCATCAGGTGAAATCATCACGAGATTGTCCTTGTCAAGCTTTATATCAGGAATAGCCTTAACAAGTGCCTTAATCATCTGATATGTAGACTGTACACTGTCAAAACCGTTGTTCGGAATTGCATTCTGTACTCTGGGGTCATGAGCGTCAAATGTAATTATATTTGTAACACCCATATTTACAAGTTCCTGAAGCGCAACAGCACAGTCAAGTGATTCTCTTGCAGAACGCTTATGCTGTCTGCCTTCGTAAAGCATCGGAATAATTACAGAAAGTCTGCGCGCCTTACCTGCAATCGCACCAATTACTCTCTTTATATCCTGAAAATGGTCGTCGGGACTCATGGGTACAACCATATCGTACATCTTGTATGTAACACCGTAGTTAAACACGTCAGCAATGATAAATACGTCGTGTCCTCTCATACTGTGCTTGAGCAAACACTTTGCTTCGCCTGTACCAAAACGCGGACAATCTGCATTGATTACAAAAGAATCTTCTGTTCCGCGCCATTGTTTCAAATAGTAGTCAACGTTACCGGCAAAGGTTTCGCCGCCTCTCATACTGATAACACTAAGTTCGCCAAAAATATTTTCGCTCATAAAATCCCCCATAATTATGTCTTCTTTTTTTTACACAAATATCACTA
>JAZRPI010000049.1:0-4976 GCA_045649165.1 Eubacteriales bacterium
GGGCGTGTGTGATATTCTAATGCAAGGTTAAAACCTTATTTGATATCAAGGAGAATATTGATTATGAAAAAGTTGAACGTATTGGCAAAAATTCTTGTTTTTGCGCTTATTGCTTGTTTGACAGTATGCGTTCTTGTTAGCTGCGGCGGAGATAAAGACACCACCGACACAGACAATAACAACAACGAAGCCGTAGGCAGCGATGTAAACGTAGATATGGCAAGATATAAGGTCAAATTTACAACTGGAAAAGAACTTGGCGAACTCAAGTCTAAGGCTGTAAAAGAACAGGATGGCGGCACATTGTACGACATCACAATCACACCTGAACTTGGCTACGTTATTGAAACGGTTAAAGTTGGTGGCGAAGAAGTAACTCTCAAAGACGGCAAGATTTCCAAAGTGTTGAAATCTGACGTAGAAGTTGAAGTTACATATTCAAGAAAAACAAATGATGAGCTTGAAGCTCGTCGTACAAAAGTTCTTGACAAGATGAAACTTATTACAGGTACATATTTCAAGTATAGCGATACCTTTGACTACATTATTACAACAGGCAAGAAGCCTACAATCGATGAAGGTGTTTTGTATCGCGGTATGCCTTATTCAAACCATCCTTCCGTTAACTTTGAAACATTTATTTCAGACTTTTGTACAGGTCCTGATGCTGACGGTGTATACACTGTAAAAGACATTATGGCAAGTGTTGACGCAAAGGCAATTTTCGGTAACAACTGCGCTGACACAGTTTATTATTCTTGGTCGATGGTTACATCAACAATCAACTGTGTTTTGTCAGGTAGATTTTCTGAACAGAACGGCTGTGTAAACGTTGGTCCTTATACAGTTGAAAAGGACGAATTGACTGCAAAGGGCGGTTACCCCAGCACAGCTAAAGTAACCGAAAGAAACGGTCTTTTCACAATGCTTGAATCATACGCTTTGCTTGCAAAGGGTGACGCTGTTATGACTGCAAAAGACGAAGCAGGTCATATCGTTATGGTTGACACAATCAAGGTTGTGCGCGACAAAAAGGGTGTAATCAACGGTGACAAGAGCTATATCATTTACTATGACCAGAACGCAGGTTACGAAGATAAAGAAGTTGATGGCAAGATTTATACAAGTAGCTGCGAAAACGGCGATAAATGGACATTTATGAAGCTCTTTACAGAAGGATACCTTCCTGTAACTTGTAAAGAACTTATGGATGAAAGCTATGAAGTAGCAAAGATAGAAATGAAAGATTCGTTGCCTACCGGACAGCATAATTTGCAGAACCTTACAAGAGGTTACGTTGAATCCAACTACTACATTTCAAAGGCTCAGATGGTTATCACAGATGCAAACGGAAACGTAGTATACGATGCAATTCGTTACAAGGATGAAACTGCTCCCAGACGTATTGCATATTCTTGGTTCACAACGAATGAAGGTCTTGAATACAAGGGTAGAGAAATTTATAACGATGCTTTGAATGTAAACGAACTTGCTTCGGGAACATACAAGTGCAAAGTAACTGCTTGGGATATTCAGAACGGTGAACACGTAGTTCGTGACTTCCAGTTTACAAAATAACTTTTTCTGAATAATAAAAAACAAACCGCTTTTTGTTAAGTCAAAAGGCGGTTTTTTTGTTGTTGACAAAAAGGCATATGTATGATAAATTTGAAGTAGGTTACAATGCTTTGGTTGATAATACAGGGGAAAGTGTTTTGAAAAAGAGAACTACAAAGAATATAGCATTGTTGTTTGTTTTGTTTCTATCTTTTTGTTTTCTTTTTTCTTGTAATGACAATGAAGATAAAGCCGACAATAATGTAGATACCAATGTATCTGATTCAGTGATAAAAACATATAAAATAAATGTTGAAAAAGGGCTTGAATTAGGCGAAATTAAAGCCGATGCGAAGAGCTCGGAAGAAAACGGCAAAAACGGTGGAAGGGTTATGTCAAACTGAAACGGCTCTCAATAAAACAAACGTTGCAAGGGGATACATTCAGTCAAATTATTATATTTCAAAACTTAGAATGGAAATTACAGACAGTGCGGGTAATACCGTATATGCGGGCAAACAGATACAGAGACGAATCAAATCTGCACAGAGCGTTGCTTTCTTGGTTTGCTTCAAAAAGCAGTGCATCATATGAAGATAAAGGAATAGATGAAATATACAGAGATTTGCTTGACTTGGACAGTTTTGCATCCGGTACGTATAATTGCAAAGTGACCTTATATCTTTCTACAGGAAATTCTCACGTTGTACGTGATTTTCAATTTACAAAATAAAAAAACTTATGGTGAGGTGTTTTATGATGAAATTCAGTAAATTATCATTACTTATTCTGGTTTTGGTGATGTGTTTGATTTGCAGTTTATTGGTAGCTTGCGGCGAAAAATCTAACCAGAACGATAACGTTGATTCAGACGTTGTTACGGAAGAAAAAGAAAAGGACTACAAGGAATTTAATATTGAAGTCGTGAAGGGTCAGAACTTTGGTGAAGTAAAGGCTACGCCGGTAGGGGAAAAAGACGGTGGAACTCTTTACGAATTTGTTGTAACTCCCAAAAAAGAAGGCTACGAAGTGGATACCTTTAAAGTAGGTGGAGAAAAAGTGCCTTACCGCAATGGAAAGGCAAGTTGTATCGTTGATTTGGATACAAAGGTTGAAGTTACATACAAGAGAAAGACAAACGAAGAACTTGAAAAACGCCGCGAAAAAGTTCTTGAAAAAATGAAGCTTATAACCGGTACTCAGTTCCGTTATGACAAAGATTACAACTATTCAATAAGCTCAAAGGACATGAAAATTGATTCAGAAAAGCTTTATCAAGGTATGCCTTATTCAAACGTACCAACACTTTCTTTTGATGCGTTCTTGGATTTCACAACAGGCAAAGATGACAAGGGCGTATATACAGTTGGGAATATAATGGCGAATAACGAAAAACGTTTTGTGTGGGGCAACAACTGTGCCGACGTTGTATATTGGGCTTGGTCAATGATTTCAACAACAGTAGACAGCGCTGTGTCTTGGGAATTCAACGAAAGATACGACTGTGTATACGTTGGTGATTTTGTAATTGAAGACAGTGATTTTGCTGAAGAAACAAACGGCCTTAAGGATACGGCTGTTATTTGTCAGAGAAACCGCGAAGACGTTATGTATGAAGCTTACGCTTTGATGGCAAAGGGTGACGGGCTTGTATTCTACCATGGTGGCGGCCACGTTATTATGGTAGGCGAAGTTAAGGTTGCACGTAACAAGAAGGGTGAAGTTGACGGCGACAGAAGTTATATCAAGTATTATGAACAGAATGCCGGATACAGCGAAAAGAACGGGGTTAACGGCGAAAAAGTAATGTCAAGCTGTGGTTATGACGTTAAGATGACTTTCAGAAGTCTTTATAGCTGGAACTATATTCCGATAACTATTAAAGAACTTATTGATGAAAAATATACGGTAGAAAAAGAAACGATTAAAGATTCGGTCAAGAAGAGCGAACTTAATGCTTCGACTGTAACACAGGGTGTTATAGAGTCCAATTACTTTATATCAAAAGCTAAAATGGAAATTACCGACAAGAACGGTAACGTTATATATGATAAGATTCGTTACAGAGACGAAAAAACTCCGAGAAGCTTTGATATGTCGTGGTTTACAATGAATGAAACAGCGCAGTATATGAGCTTTACGGTTTACAACGATAAGCTTGATTTTGACTCAATTCCTGCGGGTGAATATAACTGCAAAGTTACAGTATTCCTTGCAACAGGATATTCTGAAGTAGTACGTGACTTCAAATTTACAAAATAATACATAGCAAAAGCCACCTTCTTACATTTAAGACGGTGGCTTTTCTTGATTGTTATTGCTATTGACAAAAAAGTGAAGTTGTGGTATATTTTCTATATATGTATATTAACGCTTTGACCGAGAAAATGCCGTCAAATGTGGGTTGTTTCAGAGAGTATGCAGTTTTGGTGTAATGCATATAGCAATTCAGACGGAAGTGCGCTCGCGAGCAGGTGCTAATCACACCCGTTTTGTCAACGATACAGGACACGCAAGTTATAAAACAAAGTGGAACCGCGGAAATTTTGTCGCCTTTGATGTATTTCAAAGGCTTTTTTTATTTTCTTCCGGTTTTGTAAGAAAGGACATTGTGTATGAGAAAACAAATCAAAAAAGACGTATTCAGCCTTTTGCTTGACGTGGTATCGAGTAAACCTGCAAGGGTGGCGATGAAGTGTTACAAGGACAGCAAGACTGCAAAATGTATAAAAAACATAAAAGATACCGTAGCTGAAGACGTAAAAACAGTAAAAGAAAGAGACCCCGCTGCTTCAAGTACAGCAGAAGTTTTGCTTCTTTATTCAGGACTTCACGCAGTATGGGCGCACAGAATTTCGCATAAGCTTTATAAGAATGACCACAAGTTTTCTGCAAGGCTTATAAGCCAAGGGGCGAAAGCTATTACAGGTATTGAAATTCATCCCGGTGCAACGATAGGCAAAAATCTTTTTATTGACCACGGCGCAGGGGTTGTAATAGGCGAAACTACCGAAATAGGCGACAACTGTACTCTGTACCAAGGTGTAACACTCGGTGGCACGGGTAAAGACACAGGAAAAAGACATCCCACATTAGGCGACAACGTTATGGTAGGTGCGGGTGCAAGAGTCTTAGGCCCATTCAAAGTAGGCGACGGCTCAAAAATAGCGGCAAATGCAGTTGTGCTTGACGAAGTACCCGAAAACTGTACGGCTGTCGGCATTCCTGCAAAGATTGTAAAACGTAACAACAAGCGAGTTGCAGACGACCTTGACCACATTCACATTCCTGACCCTGTTGCTCAGGAAATTGCACGTCTTGAAGCAAGAATAAAAGAGCTTGAAGAAAAGACAAACCAACAATGAATAATAATATCTCAAAAAGGAGAACAATATAATAATGAAGCTTTATAACACATT
>JAZRPI010000050.1:0-4289 GCA_045649165.1 Eubacteriales bacterium
GCGCAGTCAAGACCGTTTTCAAGAGCGTTTGCAAAAAATACTGTGTTTATGTTTTCTCTATTCGGAAGCCCGAACGATACGTTTGATACGCCAAGACTTGTACGTATTCCTTTTTCGTTCAAAAGCTTTACTGCCTTCAAAGTAGTCTTTGCTGCATTGTTGTCTGATGAAACTGTAAGACATAATGGGTCAACGACTATTTCATTTTTTGAAATTCCGTATTCAGCCGCTTTTTGTATTATTCTTTCGGCAATCAATACCCTTTCTTCTGCACTATCGGGAATTCCGCTTTCATCCATAGTCAAGGCGATTACAACGCCGCCATATTTTCTCACAAGCGGGAAAATCTTTTCCATGCTTTCTGCTTTGCCGTTAACAGAATTAATAAGGGCCTTACCGTTATAAATTCTCATTGATTTTTCAAGCACATTTGCATCGGATGAATCAAGCTGAAGCGGCAAGTCTGTAACTGACTGGAGTGCCGACACAACAGTTTTCATTGTTTCGCATTCATCTATTTCAGGGAGTCCAACGTTTACGTCAAGTATATGCGCTCCCTTTTCCGCCTGAGTCAAGCCTTCATTGAGAACATAGTTGATATTATTCTCTCTTAAAGCTTCTTTAAGTTTTTTCTTGCCTGTGGGGTTTATTCTTTCGCCTATAAGTACAGGTTTTTGACCGATTTCAACAGAATGTGTATATGACGATACTAAAGTCTTATTCTTTTTGTTTGGTAATTTATATTCTGTATTCTTCGTCTTTTCTACCGTTTGTCTTATATGCTCGGGGGTTGTACCACAACAACCGCCAAGTATACAAGCTCCCTTGTCTGAAAGTTTTACCATATATTCGGCAAATTTCGCGGGATTTATATCAAATACCGTCTTGCCGTTTTCAACTCTCGGAAGTCCTGCATTGGGGTTGACTATTATGGGAGTTGAAGAGTTTTCTCTGAATTGGTCAATGATTTCAAGCATCTTGTCAGGCCCGAATGAACAGTTAAGACCTAATGCGTCAACTCTGAGCCCTTCAAGCATAGTAATCATAGCAACAGGGTCTGCCCCTGTCATAAGTTTTCCGCTTTCGTCGTAAGCGTTTGTAACAAATATGGGCAAATCCGAATTTTCCTTTGCCGCGATGACAGCCGCCTTTGTTTCGTATGAATCATTCATTGTTTCTATAAGAATAAGGTCAACGCCACATTTTACAGCTACTCTGACGTTTGAAGCAAAAAGTTCAACAGCTTCTTCAAATTCCATATCTCCGATAGGACTCATCATACGACCCGAAGGACCAATATCAAAAGCGATAAACTTTTCTTCCTGATTTCCGACAGCTTTTTTTGCGCAGTCAATAGCTTTTTCTATAAGTTCTTCGTAGTTACTGTACTTATCTTTGTTTATGCCAAAGGTGTTCGTTTTTATGATGTTGCACCCAGCGCCAAGATATGACTTATGCAGTTCAACAATTTTTTCAGGACATTCAATGTTCCAAAGTTCAGGCGGTGTACCTGCCTTAAGTCCCATAGACTGAAGAACAGTGCCTGTTCCGCCGTCAAAATATACCCTTTTTTGTTTTATAAGTTCTGTAATTTTCATAAAAACACCTTTATTTTTTTATTCCTATTATTGCAGTAACAGTTTTCTGCGGTGTCATAAGACAACTTTTTGAAAGGCTGATGCCGAGTAACTTTTGTGCATCAAGTATACTAAGTACGTCTGACTGATGCTTTATATCAAAATCGGCGTACCCTGGGCTGAAACGCACTTTTGTTTGGTTTTCTCCCTTAATCAAGTTTTCAGCTATATCGGTTGCACTCTCAGCCAAAGATGACGACAATGCATCTACTATATAATGCTCAGCGAGTGATATTGCCGAAAGTTTTGTGAGCAATCTGTCGACTTTACTTCCCAAAGTTACGGCTAAGATATAGCATTCATTCGTGTTTGCAAGATTTTTTGCCAAAGCACTGCTTTCTACACTAAATAAGCCGAAGTCTATTATATTCTCTTTTACTTCAATTTCCAGTCTTACAGCCGAGTATTTACATTCGACAGATTCAAGCAACAAAACTTTGCACTTTTCTATCGTCTCGTTTGTATAGCCCCGTTCAACCTTGAGCCTGTTTGCTGTTTCGTTTTCGCAGAAATAGAGATTACTGTTCTCTATTATCCCATAGTATTTTTCAATCAGTTTCATTTTTACTTAATTATCTCTGAAAGATTTTTCTGTATATCTCTTGCAACTTCAAAATTGTTCATTGAATATACGTGAACAGCATTAACACCGTTTGCAAAAAGGTCGATAATCTGCTCTGTCGCGTAAGCTATGCCCGCCTGCTTCATAGCAAGTGGGTTGTCGCCGTATCTGTCAACTATGCGTATAAATCTCTGCGGAAGAGCGTTGCCTGAAATTGAACATATTCTCTTAATCTGCTTTGCATTGGTAATAGGCATAATACCTGCAACGACAGGTACGTTTACCCCTGCGCCTAAAAGACGGTACATAAAGTTATAGAGAATATTGTTGTCAAAAAACATCTGCGTAGTCAAAAATTCGCATCCGCTTTCAACCTTGATTTTTAAATTTTCAATATCTTTCTTGCTGTTCTGGCTTTCGGGGTGGCTTTCGGGGTAACAAGCGCCGCCTATACAAAAACCGCCAAAGTCAACAATTTCTTTTATAAGCTCACTTGAGTATTGATATTCAAGACCGTCACGGCTCATCCCTTCAGGGATATCTCCGCGCAGAGCAAGTATGTTTTCAATACCCTTTGCTTTAAGTTTCTGTAATTCTTGCTGTATTCTTTCTTTTGAAGAAGATATGCAAGTCAAGTGAGATAGGGGCGTAACACCCAATTTCATCAATGCCTGTCCTATGTCTGCCGTGTAGTCTGACGTGCCGCCGCCTGCTCCATAAGTAACACTCATATAGCTTGGATTAAGCTGTCCTATCTTCAAAGCGGCATCAAGTACGCATTCAAAATTGTCACTCGTTTTCGGGGGGAACACTTCAAATGAAAGACTCGGCTTACTGCCTTTTATAATATCTGTTATTTTCATATAAACACAACCTTTTTTTGATAATCAATTCCGTTGTTTCTTATTTTCAAGTTTTACAAGATTAAGTCTCAAAGCGTTTGACACAACACAAAATGAAGAAAGACTCATTGCCAACGCTCCGAACATTGGTGTCAATTTCCAACCAAACAAGGATATAAATACACCTGCAGCCAACGGTATACCAAAAGCATTATAAACAAATGCCCAAAACAAGTTCTGGTGTATGTTTCGCAATGTTGCTTTGCTTAGTTTTATTGCAGAAACAACGTCTGTCAGTTCACTCTTCATCAAAACAACATTTGCCGACTCAATGGCTATATCCGTTCCTGCACCGATAGCGATACCAACGTCGGCAACGGTTAATGCAACAGCATCGTTTATACCGTCGCCCACCATAGCGACCTTACTCTCGTTTTGCAGTTCTTTTATTACCCTTTCTTTTCCGTCGGGTAATACACCTGCAATTATTTTTTCAATTCCTACGCTTTTGCCAATAGCAAGAGCCGTTTTTTCGTTATCGCCTGTAAGCATTACGGTTTTTATACCCATTTCATTTAGGGCTTCAATAGCCTTTTTGCTTTCTGTCTTTACTTCATCGGCAACGGCTATTATGCCAATAAGAGTATCATCTTTTGCAAAATACAGTGGTGTTTTGCCATTTTTCGCTAAATCTTCGGCAAGGGCAACCGTTTTTTCATCTATACTGCAAACCGTTTGTATAAATCTCTTATTGCCGCCATATATTTTTTCATTTTTGTATTCAGCATAAATCCCGCTGCCCGAAAGGTTTTTGAAATTTGCAACTTCAAAGAAATTTATATTATTTTTTTCTGCATATTCTACTACGGCTTTTGCAAGCGGGTGTTCGCTCTTTTTTTCTATTGAATAAGCGTATTCTATTAATGTTTTTTCATCAGTCTGGCCTAAAGGAATTATATCGGTTATTACAGGGTGCCCCTTTGTAATAGTACCCGTTTTGTCGAATACAACAGTTTTTATTCTGCCTGTTGTTTCAAGAGCTTCCGCAGTTTTGAAAAGTATTCCGTTTCTTGCGCCGACTCCGTTACCTACCATAATGGCAACAGGGGTTGCAAGACCTAGCGCACACGGACAGCTTATAACAAGCACCGATATTCCGCGTACTATCGCAAAGCCGATTTCTTTGCCTAAAACCAGCCATATTATTGTTGTTATAACAGCTATCAAAATCACAACGGGAACAAATAC
>JAZRPI010000051.1:0-15481 GCA_045649165.1 Eubacteriales bacterium
GCCATTGTTTCAAATAGTAGTCAACGTTACCGGCAAAGGTTTCGCCGCCTCTCATACTGATAACACTAAGTTCGCCAAAAATATTTTCGCTCATAAAATCCCCCATAATTATGTCTTCTTTTTTTTACACAAATATCACTAATACATTATAACACACAAAAATAAAAAATAAAATAGATTTTTTACATTTTTTTTAATATTTTTTCTTTTTATTTCAAATTTCAACATTGCGCATATTTTTATATCACACACATATATGATATATCATTTTTTCGCAGTTTTGATTGACTTTTTTTGTAACTATGTTATACTCAAATTGTATTATATACTATTATTTACAAAGAAAAGTGTATTATGGTTGTTAATTTTACAGGTAACACCAATGAAGTATGTAATGGTATCAGAGAAATTGCTGATTTACTCGGCGTAACTCTTCAAAATGGCGGATATGAATTCGAGCTTATTCAAAAGTGCGATTCTCCCCTTCTTGTTTCTTTGAACAACAAAAAAAGGTACAAAATCATAAGACAGCTTGCTCTTATGGGGCTTAACACAGTTATGATGTACTTTGAAGACGGAATTGAAGAACCTATCAAGTGGCTCAACGATTATCACAAAATTGTTTCTCCGTCTCGTATAGCCGCAGAAGCTTAATCTTAGAAAAATATTAAATACACATATATAGAAAGGTGCATTATTTATGATTAACAAAAACGCAGTACCGGAAAAATTCAGAAACCACCCGCTTTTCAACGAAATCGTTGTTGGTATGAACTACGGTTTTATGGCAAAGAAAGATTACTACAAAACAGAATATGCAAAACAACAGCCTAAGCTTATGGCTGATATGGGCATTAACTGGGTAACTCTCAATGCAAACTTCTGCATGGAACATCTTGCAAGCACACGTTGCTTCCTTGATTTTGAATACTCTTCAACAGAAACAGAGCTTATAGAAATGGCTAAACGTATGCACGATGCAGGTATTCATATTATGCTCAAACCCTGTATGACTCTCCTTGACGGCACATGGATGGGTAGAGTTAACTTCCCTGCCGATTGTGATGCTACACAGGTTGGCGGCGTTAAACTTGAATATTGGAAAAAATGGTTCCATTCATTTACTGAATGTACAAAATACTATGCAGAACTTGCAGAAAAATGCGGTATTGAAAGCTACCTTATCGGTGCCGAATATTTTGGCACAGAAGGTCAGACAGAAAATTGGAAAAAGGCTATTGCGGCTGCAAGAGAATATTATAACGGTCCTATTTCATACGAATTTATTCCTAGGTCTATTACTGAAACAACAAATGACCTTGATTGGTTCAAAGACCTTGACTTCCTTAGCTTTAGCTACTACCCCGCAGCTCAGCCTTTGAATGAAGGTTATACTCTTACACATAACCCTAACGTACGCAATCTTCCCCCCGTTTCTCTTGAAAGTATGAAAAAGTTCCTTAAGCCTGAACTTGAATTTGTGGGTAACATAATGAAACGATTTGACGACAAGCCCATTCTCTTTACAGAAATCGGCGCACGTTCTTCAAGAGGTAACACAGTACGTCCTGCAGACTACCGTTGGCCTTCAATCTATGACGGCGAAGAACAGGCGAACTATATGGAAGCTGTTTTCCAGACGTTTACTCAGCTTGAAAACTGGCTCGGATTCTTGTGGTGGAAGTGGGACGAAACACAGGACCGTCCGCACTATCTTGAAGACCCCGCAGGTGAACAGGGCTTTACAATTCAGGGCAAACCCGCTGAAAAAGTATTCCGCAGCTGGCAGGGCAAATTCTGATAGAATTTCATTTACAAAATCCCACTATTTTGTGGGATTTTGTTTCTATTTAAGCTTTTACTATTGAACTATTCGATTGATTATGTTAAACTATATATATGATATATTTTTATCCTAATGGAGAGTAAACTATGGATATCAAACTTTGTAACATTCCTGACGAGCTTCGTGAAGGCCTAAAGGAAATCGCACTTCATTTAAACGTAAACCTTTCAGAATCAGGCTATTCTCTTTCAGCTGAACAAAAGAAAGGCTCAAATCTTATTGTTAATTTTGAAAACGACGCTATCTCTATAACTTATGATGAAAGACACCACTTCTTCCGTGCATTTGGTCTTGCTATTGAGCATATACAGTATGGTGAGAAATCTTTCTCCATAAATGAAAAACCCTATTTTCTTATGAACGGTCCTATGTTTGACCTTTCTCAAGCAGCATCCGCTTTCCATATAAAAGAGCTTAAGAGCATTATCAGACAGCTTGCTCTTATGGGTCTTAATATGCTTATGCTCTACACAGAAGATAACTATGAAGTACCCACACAGCCTTATTTTGGTTATATGCGTCCAAGATACTCACAGAAAGAACTGAAAGAACTTGACGACTATGCATACAGCCTTGGTGTTGAGATGATTCCCTGTATTCAGACTCTTTCACACATGCAGGAAGCTCTCAAGTGGAAGGTTTACAGTGATATAACTGACTACGAGTCCACACTTCTCGTTGGAGATGAAAAGACCTATGATTTTATAAGAGAACTGATTACATACGCATCAAAGCCTTTCCGTTCAAAGAGAATCCATATCGGTATGGACGAAGCGCTTAACCTTGGAAAAGGCGCGTTCCTTGATAAATTTGGATTTAAACCCAAGGTAGAAATAATGCGCATACACCTTGAAAAAGTTGTGGAAATCATTCACGACTTAGGTCTTGAAGCTATGATGTGGGATGATATGTTCTTTGCTACGTTTGGTAACGGTAAATATCGCCAGCCCGGTGCTATTGTTCCTGAAGAAACAAAGAAAATTGTTCCAAAAGACGTCAGATGTGTACTTTGGGAATACGGCGGTGAAACTGCTGAAAGTTATGACGATATGTTCCGTCAGCACTTTGAACTTGACAAGAATCTTATTTTTGCAGGCGGCGTTCATTCATGGATGGGTTATGCTCTTTGTTGGTCAAAAACAAGGAGAATCACTGTTGCAGCACTTGATGCTTGTAAACGATACGGCGTAAAAGAAGTTTTTGTTACAACTTGGGGAGACCATGGCGCTGAATGTCTTATAAACGCTACACTTATAGGTTGTCAGCTCTATGCTGAACTCGGTTATTGTGATGCTTATGACGAAGAAAAGTTTGCAAAAAGATTCAAATTCTGTACAGGCGGTAATTTTGAAGACTTTAAGCTTCTTGAATATCTTGACAAAACACCGCAAGTTGCAATGATTGAAAAGGCCGAATATTACAACAATTCAAAGCACCTTATGTGGCAGGATATCCTTACAGGTCTTGCAGACAATAATATTGCCGGCATTCCCCTTAATGCCCACTATACAGCCCTTGCAGAAAAACTTAAATCAGCTATTGGTAACAACGGACAGTTTGACGGTCTGTTTGAAATGAGTTACCACGCCGCAAACGTACTTGCAATCAAATCAGAAATGGGCATACGCCTTACTGAAGCATACAAAAACGGCGATAAAGAAACGCTCAAGAAAATTATGGAAGTTGAGCTCCCTGACCTTGAAAACAGAGTTAAAGAACTCCGTATGAGTCATATGAAGAATTGGTTTGAACTTTACAAACCTTTCGGTTGGGATATTTTTGATTTACGTTATGGCGGTCTTCTTGCCCGTATATCTTCAACAATTTATGAAATCAACGAATACCTTGAAGGTCGTTTTGAAAGAATTGAAGAACTTGAAGAAAAGAGACTTCCCTTTGACGGCAAAGAAGGTCCTATCCGTTATATGAATCTCTGGGAAAGAATCGCATCGCCATCAAAAATTGTTGCAAAAATATAAAAAACAAAAATGGTACACGATAATGTGTACCATTTTTTGTTTTTTAATAATCATCTTTCTTCTCTGTAATAGTTTATACCGCAACAGGTCGGCTGTTCGCCCCTGCCTTTGTCACGTATAGATGATACTATAAGTACAATAAACGTAATTACAAAAGGAAGCATCTGATAGAATTCATTCGGTATAACATCTACCCAACCTAAAGCTGACGGAAAAGCATCTTTCAAGTTACCTTTCCATGACTGTAAAACAGTCAATGCACCAAAAAGGAACGAGCCTAAAATTGCCTTTGAAGTATTCCATTTTGCAAATATTACAAGCGCAACAGAAATCCAGCCCATACCATTTATCCAGCTTTCATTCCATGAGCCACCGTTTATTACAACGCCAAGATAAAGACCACCGAGACCAGAAATACCAGCACCCATAATCGTATGGATATAACGGTAAAGAGAAACGTTTACGCCACAAGCATCTGCAGCGCCGTAGTTTTCACCTGTCGCACGAAGTTTTAATCCTGTCTTGGTCTTTGACATATAAATCCAAAGAACTACTGCCAATGCTATTGATATATAAACCAATATGTTATACGAGAAAAGAAGCTTGCCTATATAAGGAATATCTCTGAGCACGGGAATTCCTGTATCCGACTTCATAAACATCATACTTGATGAATCTTCCATAACAGGAAACAGTCCTGCCGACGTCAACGAGCGTCCTATAAACTCATATACACCAACACCGAATATTGTCAAGGTAAGTCCAGTAACATTCTGGTTTGCCTGAAAAGTAACTGTCAAGAAAGCATATATAAGTCCGCCTAATGCCGCGCACAAAAATGCCGCTATAATCGCAACAAGCATACTGTTTGTCTTACAGCCGAAATAGTATCCACCGATTGCGCCCATTGCCATAAGACCTTCAACACCAAGGTTCAAACTTCCCGCTTTTTCTGATACGATTTCTCCCGCCGTACCGAAAAGAAGCGGCACACCCATTCTGATGGAGTAAAAAAGAAATGTAATTATCGTGTTCATTTTTTACCTCCTTCAGATTTTTTTATATTAAGTACAATCTTGTAGTTTATAAAGAAGTCTGCCGCAAGAACGGTAAACAATATTATTCCCTGTAAAATTGATGATACTGCAGGTGAAATGTTAAATGCACTTTCAGCTACGCTTGAACCCTTTGAAAGAATACACATCAATACTGAAGTAACAAGTATTCCAACAGGATTCAGTTTTGAAAGCCATGCAACTATAACACCAGTCCAACCAACTTCACTTGTAATACCAACGCTGAGTCTGTACGAAGTAGCAATACCTGATACCTGGAACATACCTGCTATACCGATGAACGCCGCACTTATAAACATTGTTCTTATTATAATCTTGGGTACGTTCATACCTGCATATTTTGCTGTATTGATACTGTCGCCGACTATTGATATTTCATAGCCCTGTTTTGTCTTTTTGAAATAGATATAACAAACAAACACCAAAACCAAGGCAATTATCAAAGATACATCAAACGCTATATCGCCAATTCTTATCTGCGGTAATCTTGCATTTTGAGCTAACTGAGCAAAATCTCGGTTATTGGGTACACCCTGTAAATTGAGTTGACCAAAATAGTATGTCTTTTTGAGATAAGTAAAGAAATACAAAACAATATAGTTAAGCATCAATGTAAGCAAAGTTTCATTCGTTCCGAATTTTACTTTGAGTACTGCGGGAATAAGACCTACTATACCGCCGCCAACAGCACCTGCAAGAAACATTAACAAAAGTACGATTATACTTGAAGTATCACTATTTCTGAAAAGGTGAGCAACTGCAGTTGCGGCAATCGCACCCGCAATAAACTGACCTTCACCACCTACGTTCCAGAACTTCATCTTGAATGCAAAAGCAATACCAAGCGACGTTATGGTCAGCGGAATTATCTGTCTTATAAGACCGTTAAGATTAATTGAGTTTTTAAAACAGCCGACAAATATACTCTGATAATAACTAAATGGATTTGCACCGTTCATCACAACAAGCAAACCGCCTATTATCAATGCAATCATTACTGCTGCAAAATATATTCCTGCAGTCTTAGTAATCGGCAAAGTGTCTCTCTTTATAAGATGTATAAAAGGTTCTTTGTGCTTCTTTGTCTTTTTCTCTGTCTGGTTTTCTTTGAAAACGTAATTGACTTCTACTTCTTCTCTGTTGTCTTCTCTTACAACTTCTTTTTCAGCTAAAGCCGCATTTGTCATAAGAAGTCCGAGTTGTTCTTTTGTAGCTGTCTTTGCGTCTACAATACCCGTAACCTTACCATGACAAAGCACCATAATCTTGTCGCAAAGCTCGAGCATAACGTCAAGGTCTTCTCCGACAAAGAGTACACCTGCACCTTTTTGTTTCTGGTCGTTGAGAATATCGTAAATAATATACGACGAATTAATATCAAGTCCCCTTACAGGATATGCTGTAACTATTACTGACGGAGATGATTCAATTTCACGTCCTACAAGTACTTTCTGTACGTTACCGCCAGAAAGCTTTCTTACAGCGGTTTCAGTTCCCGGAGTGTTTATTTCAAGCTCTTTTATAACCTTTTTCGCTGTCTCTCTTGTACTCTTTCTGTCAACAAATGGACCTTTGTTCTTTGAATAAGTCTTGAGCATCATATTATCTGTAATACTCAAAGAAGCCGCAAGTCCCATTCCAAGTCTGTCTTCGGGAACAAAACTCATACTTATCCCAAGATTTATAATCTCTTTCGGAGACTTCCCTTCAATGTTTATATCTTTATAAACAATCTGTCCGTTTTCAATATTTTGAAGTCCCGCTATTGCTTCACAAAGTTCTTTCTGTCCCGAACCAGATACGCCTGCAACACCAAGTATTTCTCCTGAATGAAGCTCGAAAGAAATATCGTCAATCGCCTTAAGTCCCGATTCTCCAGAGACTGTAACGTTCTCTAACTTCAAAAGAACTTCTTCTTTTGTACACTGGGGTCTGTCAATAGCAAGTTCAACAGCTCGTCCAACCATCATATCAGTAAGCTGCTTTGCATTAGTCTCGGATGTATTTACCGTTCCGATACTTTCGCCCTTACGCAAAATCGTTACTCTGTCACTTATTTCAAGTACTTCGTTCAGCTTATGGGTAATAATGATAATCGCGCAGCCGCTTTGTTTCATTTTTCTCAATATGGAGAAAAGTTTATCCTTTTCCTGAAGCGTCAGAACTGCCGTAGGTTCGTCAAGTATAAGGATGTTTGCGCCATAATAAAGAACCTTTAAAATTTCAACAGTCTGCTTTTCGCTGACTTCCATATCACATACGCATTTTTCAGGGTCTATATCAAACCCAAAATCGCGGCTCATTTTCTTGATTTTTTCAAATCTCTTTTTTCTGAGAAAATACTTGTCTATCCCTTCTTCATTGTCTGAACCGATAAGTATATTATCAGCCGCGGAGAATTTTTCAACAAGTTTAAAGTGCTGATGCACCATTCCTATCCCGAGTCTTTTTGAGTCTTCGGGGGATTGAATTATTACCTTTTCGCCTTTTATAAATATTTCGCCTTCATCGGGCTTGTATATTCCCGACAGCATATTCATCAATGTAGTTTTGCCTGAACCGTTTTCGCCAAGCAACGCCAATATTTCACCTTTGTTAACTGAAAGGTTAATATTATTGTTTGCATGTACAGAACCAAACGACTTGCATATATTTTTTAATTCAATAGCAACATTACTGCGTGTTTCAACAGACATATTTTCTCCTGATTATTCCCGGTTTATTATAAATATGCTTCTCCCGCACTTTGCGAGAGAAGCATATTCAGTACATTTCTTTAAAAATTATTTGAGTTCTACGCCTTCAACGAAGTAGTTCATTGTTCCTGTGATTACAGAATCTTCAACAGAACCTTTACCTGCAGCAACAACTACATTACCTGCATTGTCCTTAAGGTCTGCATCTGTCTTAACCAATTCGCCGTTTTCAAATGAAAGCTTAACGCCTGAGAATACATCCCATGTACCTTCTTTGAAAAGGTCTTTTACAAGCTTGATATATTCTTCTGTGTTTTCTGCACAGTTTTCTGTAAGGGGAGAAACGTCTACAAGACCGTCAGCAAGGCTGCCGTAGTAGTTGCCGAATTCTTCCCATGTTCCGTCCATAGCAGCCTTTGTAGCAGCTGTGTAGTATACGCCCCAGTTCCAAATGGGAGCTGTGAGGTGAGCCTTGGGAGCATCTTTTGTCATATCAGAGTTGTATCCGCAACCGAATACGTTCTTTGCCTGAGCTGCAATCTGGGGGTTAGCTGTATCGCAGTGCTGTGCAATTACGTCACAACCGAGCTCGATAAGAGCTTCTGCATAAGCTGTTTCGTTTGCTGGGTCAAACCAGCTGTTAAGTGATTTTACATAAACTTTTGCTTCAGGATTTACTGTCTGTACACCAAGAGCAAATGCGTTGATACCGCTGCATGTTTCTGCAAGTTCTGTACCGTACGCTGCAACATAACCAATCTTGTTTGTTGTTGTCTTGAGACCTGCAGCAATACCTGCAAGGTAACGAGCCTGATAAATTCTACCGAAATAATTATTAAAGTTCTTTTCGTTACTCTTATAACCTGTGCCGTGTGAGAAAATTACATTGGGATATTCAGTAGCAAGAGCTTCTGTTGTATCCATGTAGCCATAGCTTGTTGTGAAGATAATCTTACAACCGTCAGAAACACAAGCTTCAATAGCTTCTCTGATAGCTGATTCATCATCGTCAGCGATGTTGAGCTTACGAACAATCTGTTCATCCTTGAGATTAAGCGCCTTCTGCATTTCTACAATACCAAGGTCGTGTGTGTATGAATAGCCAGCGCCGTCAGCAGGGTCGCCAATGTGAATTACACCAACCTTGAATGTTTCTTCGCCGCCTTTTTCATCATCTTTCTGTGTTCCGCATGATGTGAAAGCTACGAGTGATGCTGCAATAAGCAACAGTGCCAAAAGAATTGAGATTAACTTTTTCATTTTGTTTTCTCCTTTTGTTTTTTATTCTTTTTTTAGGCTATAATCAAGTATGTCTATACATACCAGTTATCTGAAAGTAATGATATTCTCTTCTATCTTTTCAAGAACAGCTAATGATTCAACGCGGACTCCCATTTCACGAAGTCTGTCTCCGCCAGGCTGAAATCCTTTTTCTATTACAATACCTACACCTAAAACTTCAGCACCCGAAGACCTTACCATATTCACAAGACCTTTTGCCGCATTACCCTGTGCTAAAAAATCGTCTATTATCAAAACTCTGTCTTCAGCCGACAAGTGTTCCTTTGAAATAACGATATCGTATTCTTTTCCTTTTGTGTATGAAACTACTTTTTCAGTAAAAACGTCGTTTCCGATATTCTTGTGTCCGCTCTTCTTTGCAAACACAACGTCACAACCAATTTCTGATGCTGCAGCACATGCAAATGCAATTCCACTTGCTTCAATGGTTACAACCTTGTTGATGTTTGAATCTTTAAAAAGACGACAGAATTCTTTGCCGATTTCTCTAAGCAAATTTATGTCTATTCTCTGATTTATAAAACCGTCAACTTTCACAATATTACCGGGATATATTTTCCCTTCTTCTCTTATTCTGTCTTCAAGCAGTTTCAATGTCATCTCTCCTATAAATATCAGAAACAATTTATGACATAATTGTACACTATTTTTTCAAATTTTGCAAGAGTTTTTTGTCTTTTGCCCACCCTTTATAACCCATATTTTTATTGCTCGTCAGCAAAATTTACAAACTTAATAAAATTAAGTTTTTCCTTAATTTATTTAATTTAATTGATTTTTTGTGTATTTTTTTATACATTATTTTGAAAATCCACCCCTATACTTACTATAACTTCGTGAAAATAGCACATTGACACATAATAAATAATTACACTATAATATTATAGTAGAAAATTTATACAATCATTTAGCAAAAACACAGGAGCATTTATGAACAGTTACATTCAAAACACAATTGAACAGGTTAAAAATAGAAACAAAAATGAACCTGAATTTATACAGACAGTTGAAGAGGTTTTTGAAAGCCTTGAAGCTGTGATAGAAAAACATCCCGAATATGAAAAATACGGTATCCTTGAAAGAATGGCAGAACCCGACAGACAAATAGCTTTCAGAGTTGCTTGGACTGACGATAACGGAAAGGTTCAGATTAATAAAGGTTACAGAGTTCAGTTCAACTCTGCAATCGGCCCTTACAAAGGCGGTCTTCGTTTCCACCCTTCGGTTTATATGGGTATTATGAAGTTCTTAGGCTTTGAACAGACATTCAAAAACAGCCTTACCGGTCTTCCTATCGGTGGTGCTAAGGGCGGCAGCGACTTTGACCCACGCGGTAAGAGCGATGCTGAAATCATGCGCTTCTGTCAGGCATTTATGACAGAGCTTTACAGATATCTCGGTCCTGACGTTGACGTTCCCGCAGGCGATATCGGTGTTGGCGCAAGAGAAATTGGATATCTCTACGGTCAGTACAAAAGAATCAAAGGAGTATTCGAAAACGGCGTTATCACAGGTAAAGGACGTAGCTACGGCGGTTCTCTTATCAGACCCGAAGCAACAGGTTACGGCGCTGTTTACTACGCAGTTGAAGTATTACGTCACTTCGGCGAAACTATACATGACAAAACAATAGCAGTCTCAGGCTTTGGCAACGTTGCTTGGGGTGTATGTAAGAAAGCTGAACAGCTTGGTGCTAAGGTAGTTACAATTTCAGGTCCTGACGGCTACGTATACGACGAAGAAGGCGTTCTCGGCGAAAAGATTGACTACTTGCTTGAAATGAGAGCATCGGGTAACGATAAAGCTGAAGACTACGTTAAGAAATTCCCTAACGCTAAATTCTTCAAAGGCGAAAAACCTTGGAATGTTAAGGCAGACATTATCATGCCTTGTGCAACACAGAACGAAGTTGATATCAATGATGCAGAAAAAATTGCCAACAACGGCGTTAAATACTACATCGAAGTTTCAAATATGTCATCTACAAACGAAGCTCTCAGATATCTTAAACAGCACGCTGTCGTTGCTCCTTCAAAAGCAGTTAACGCAGGTGGTGTTGCAGTATCTGCTCTTGAAATGAGTCAGAACAGCATGAGATACAGCTGGACTTCTGAAGAAGTAAACAGCAAACTTCAGGAAATCATGAAAAACATTCACGACGAGTCAGCAAAGAGAGCTGCTGAATACGGTCTCGGTTACGACCTTGTGGCAGGCGCTAATATTGCAGGCTTCTTGAAAGTTGCTGAAGCTATGCTCGCACAGGGTATATATTAAAAACAAAAAAAGACTTCAAAAATGAAGTCTTTTTTATTTTCTTCTGTGTACCATTCTGTAACCAAAAAGCACACTTGCAGAAAAAATAATCGCAACAAGTATTATTATCGCCAAAACAGTATTGTTTTTCGTTCCGAAAAAATACTGTTTTTTGTTTGTCTGACTTTGAGTTTCGCTTATATTCTGTTCTTGCGTTTCTTTTTCTGTAATATTTTCGGGATTTTTTTCGGTATTTTCAACAGCAGTATCGGTCTGTACTTGTGTTTCGGGAGCTATATCATTGCCGCCGGCAGTGTTTATTTTTATATCAACACCGTTGCCCTTGATTTTTGATGAAAGGTTGTTTACGTCTCCGCTGTACTGATTAATATTCACTATATTGCTGTGTCTTTCATTTCTTTGAGCCGTTTCGTAGCTTTCGCTTACCCCTAAAGTAATATTATTTACTCTTAGAAAATCGCCACCGTTAATATCAAATTTATTGTTTGTACCAAGCAATACTATATCATTTGTAAACGAGCCGCCGTCAATAGTAAGAGTCGTGTTTCCCCTATGTTCAACGTTCCTGTTTGACGCGTATATTTTGTTATAAGTGCCGCTCTTTATTGACAGGTCATAATTCTTATTCGTGTCACTCTCATACATACCCGAAACAATTGAAATATACGGCGCTTTTCCAAATTTTGAGCACTTTATTCCGTCGCCGAATACGGTCTTGTATCCATTTGCAATTATATATCTTTCGGTTTCGCTTCCGTATGTGTTTATATTTATATTTTCAAATATAAATTCGCCCGCAAGTATCATATTAGCGCTGACGGTTTCGTTTCCGTTGCACAAAGCTGCACTATTAGTTTTTCTGTAATCGGTTTGACCGTACACGCTTGTTACGGTTATTGTTTTCTTACCGTTTGACGTTCCACTTTTCTCCGATAAGTTTATAAGCTCTGTATACGTATATTTCCCACAGACAACGATGGTACCACCCGTATCTTTTATGAGCTTCACAGCCGTTCTGAAGTCTCCTACGGCACTTTCATACGTGCTGCCGTCTCCAACACCACCATCACGCAAAAACACGGTATTTGCCTGTACAGCGTTTGCAGAAACAACAAAAAGCGCGAATATAAGAACAAACACGCTTAATATTACAGCATATCTGCACTTCATATCCGCACCCCCTTTTTTTATCCAATAGCAATTCTTAACCAGTCTAAAACACCTGTATAACAATAGTTCACATTGTCACTTCCATATCTGCCGAACAGATTCGAAAGAGTAAACCTAAAAGGCTTTTCAGCAGTAACTTTTGATATTACAAGTCCATTTGAATAGAACGTTATCATTTTGCTTTCTTTATTGTAGTTAATTCTCCAGACGTTCTCTTCTCTGTTTGCTTCAACATATTCATTATAAGAAAGATAGAACGTCTGCCCTTCATCGTCAACCATTCTTACCGAATGATTCATATTAGAAGCAAAAGGCGCTAAATAAATATATCCTTTAGTTGAATAATCTCCACCAAGAATAATACCGTTGTCGTTTATTCTGCCTTTCCATTCTATATCCCAGTTTGTTTCGTTTGTCAAAATGTTATTATTTTCAAACAGAAAATCCGCCTGTCTGTTTTCAGAAGCGAGTTTGCCGTCCTGCAACAAATAGCTTTCGGCATTCGACCTTTCGCTGAGAGTCAGCATATTTGTATTTTCAGTTGTATTCAAAGAGTCAAATTCCCACAAATATACAACCGACTTTTGCGGCAATTCATCATCTTTGTCAACAAAAGCTATATTAAATTTAAACTCTATGTCACCGCACTTAAAGCATATTTCAGCAGTTTCAAGGGTCGTATTCTCTTCAGCTCTTGTTACGACACCGCCTTCGCTGTAATTTATAAGTTTGTCATTAAACGTCACATATATTTCACTCTTGTCTGCATACAAAGGTGTCATTACAGCCACAGTACGAAGTTCTTCATCTTTCTCAATGGTTACTGTTTCTCCGTACTTATAAAGACCTTTGTGAGTCTTTCCAAAAACGTCAATAGCCCTTGGAGATTTTTCTGTTTCGTAATTATAACAACTGAAAACATTAAACGCTATATCTTTTCCTAATTCATTGTATCCGTTCTGAGTATAATACAAGTTACCTTCTTTTATATGACCACTTTCTACCGTTGCAGTCTCAGGTATTCTTGTAATAATTCTTATATCGTTATACATATTACTCAGCTGGTATTGCGCTGAGCATACAGGTTCTATTGAATGTGCCTGACTGTCAGAATTAAGCGATGAACGTACGGGAACTATACCTAATAGTTTCGGTCTTGCAACGCTTTTTATACTCTCATAAAAGTTTGTAAAATACGTTATGTATTCAACAGAATCCATTTTTTCGGCTATATCCCATTCGCCCTGAAGCCACAGGCAATATGTATCATTCAAAGTATAACTGTAACTATCACTGTTAAACAAAGTAAGAAATTCGCTTATCTTGTTCTGCGCCATTTTGAAAACTTCGCCGTCAGAAGTCCACATTCTTACCGAAACGTCAGATACAGCTGTCTGCAAAAACACACTCTTTCTGCCTGTGAGTGAATACCACCTTTCAGCTATGGCAGGAGTAAATCCTTCTCTGCCTTCTGAAAGGTCTCTAAGGCTATTTGTTCGGTCATTCAGTTCAGACGTATAAGCTATACCGGGCAAAGTCTTTGTACTCTCTTCCTTGCTTCCGCCTTCGCCAGCGGCATTTCCCTGTCCTGCGATTATAAAAAGGTCTACAGTAGCTTTTTCTGTCTTTTCAATCGTAATTGAATCAACTGCTTTGTCTTTTACGTAAGCTGTTACAGTAGCCCTTGCATCGCTTACACCAACTGCACGTATAACTCCGTTTTCATCAACAGAAATATTTCCACTGTCAGATTTAAATGTAAACTTTTCGCCATTCTTCAGCTGATAATCAGGATAGAAAGTATACCTATCATCATACTGGAGCACTAAGCCACCTTTTTCTGATTTTACAAAATGTATTTCGTAACTATTTTTATATTCGCCGTCGTCTAATAATATATGGGCAGAAGCTTCATCCTGATTAGGTTTCAAAGCAGCCTGATATATTTCAAGTTCAATTCCGTCACCTACTGTTGCCCATACCATAGGTATAGTAGGGTTTCCGACAGGCAATTCTATTTCATAATATCTTGTTTCGGGAGAAAACTCTATTTTTTGTCCCACAACTCCCATAGACGTAAGTCTCGGAGCTTCAGGGGGGGCAGGTTCGTATTTTGGCTTTTCAGGTCTATGCGCAAAAAGAGCCACAAACACCGCGACAATAACAATCGCTGCCAAAACAACCATATATCCTATTTTAATCTTAAAAAAATCTTTCATAAGCAAATCCTTTTTGAATGTATTTGTTATAGATTTTTACATTTAATTATACCATTTCACTCCCACTGTGTCAAGTTAAGCAAAACAGCGAAAAATACACACAGACTGTTATATTATGTTTAATTTTTTATATCTTTGTAAATAATACTAATAAAAAAACAAGGGGGCAATCACAATAAAAAAACAACTTATTCTTATTTTATCTTTTCTATTGTTTTGCAGTATATTTTTTTCTGCCTGTCAGTCAAACGTAGTCGGACACCAAATTGTCGGCGTTTGGGAACACGATAACAACAGAATCGAATTCTGTACAAATGGATATATGAAAAAGGGCGACAAAAAATATAAATACACTGTTACAGACAAAACTGTAACCATTGACAAAAACGGGAAAGCTGACGTGTGCGAATACACCATAAACACAAACGGTACTATGACTTTCAACAACCTAATATACTATCCTGTCAGAAAAAAATAAACATAAAAGCTGTGTGGTTTTTTCACACAGCTTTATATTTTTATAAAAACATTTCCCGCTTGATTTTCGTTATCATCTGTTCATTTTTCGAAAAGTCCATTGCCTTTATGTAATGTTTTTCTAAACAAGTATGCAATTCGTAAATTTCATCAAAACCCTTCTGCACTCCTTCATAAAGAGAGCTTAAACAACGTCTTGCAAAACGGTTTTTCTGTTTGTTTTGTTTTACTGCATCTATATCAATAAATCTATCCATATTAATTATGCTTTTGTCTATCGCAGAGTCTTCCTGTATAACACACGACGTGCTTACTTCGGGTAAGTATATTGCCATAATATCTGAATTGTCAAGTATTCTTGGGCTATATACGGTTTTTAGTCCGTTTTCATAAGCCTTTTTCATTACTAAATCTAAAAACACACTTCCTATACCGTATCTGT
>JAZRPI010000052.1:0-6184 GCA_045649165.1 Eubacteriales bacterium
GACGTAATAATGATTATTAACTTCAACACGTCAACACATAAGGTGAACGTTCTTCAGATTCCGAGAGATACCTATATTGAACTGAATAATTACAGCGGAAAAATCAACGGTCTTTATGCACAGTACTATCTTAATTCAAGCAGAGATACAAAAGCAGGGGCAAGAAAACTTGCCGACACACTTGAACAAAACCTTTGTATCAAAATCCACAACATACTTCACATCAACCTTGACGGCGTAAGAAAAATTGTTGACGCATTGGGCGGTATTGAAATTAATTTACCAAACAGTATTTCTTATACAGACGAAAGAACACACCAACAGGTTACTCTGAATGCTGGTAAACAACATATTGACGGATACCAGGCAGAAATGGTAATCAGACATAGAAGTACGTACTTACAAGCAGATATCGGCAGAATAGATGCTCAAAAAGTAGTCATGAGCGGACTTCTGCAAAAGGTAAAATCAAGCTTTAACCTTTCAACTATAACAAATATGGCTGACGTTGTGTTTGACAACGTTACAACTGACGTTAACCTTACCGACGGCATATTCTTCGCTAAAGAACTTTTAAACGTTGATATGAGCCAAATTAATTTTATGTCAATGGTTGGCAGAAATGCAAACGGAAACGGGCTTTCTCTTTACGTTATGGTAAGAAGAAATATGCAGGAAATGATTGATACATATTTCAACATTTATGATTTCCCGATTAGTGATGAAATTTTTGATGCAAACAGAGTATTTACAAGCACAAAAAAATATCCGCATCTCAATCAGCACTATACAAACCAAGATATAACTACAAACGAACCTTATTCAGCAGACGATATAAACGACAATTCAATCACAATTCCGCACGTATAATATAGGGGAATTCTTAGGAGAAATAAAATGAAAGACAATACGAACAAAAAGGAAAGAAAAGGCGGTAAAGTCAAGATAATTATTTTGTCAATCCTTCTGTTATTGCTTGTTACTGCAGTATCAGTAGTTGTGTATACAGTAGGTTTTCACGAACCCGATACGCAAATTGACGAAACAAAACCCTTTGACGTTGTAACAACACCAAGTACAGAAAAACAGGAAGTTGAAGAAACTACTCCCGTTGTTCCCGAAAAAAAGGAATTTAACTTCCTTTTGCTTGGCAGAGACCAGACAGGCGCTAACACAGACGTTATAATGATTATCAACTACAACGTAACAGACGGCGACATTTCTGTATTACAGCTTCCCAGAGATACTTACGTTGAATTAAACGGCTATTCATACAAGATTAATTCACTGTATTATCATTATTATACCGAAGGTCAGAAGAATAAAGAAAATTCTCCAGAAGAATACGGACTTTCAAAGGTTTCTCAGATGTTAGAGCAAAACCTTTGTATCAATATCCATTACTATGCAATGGTTAACCTTATTGGCTTCAGAAACATCGTTGATATTTTAGGCGGTGTTGAAGTTGATATTCCTGCAAATATGAACTATCATGATGAAGAACAAAACCTGCATATTAATCTGAAAAAAGGCAGACAGGTGCTTGACGGTAAAAAAGCTGAACAGTTTGTACGTTTCAGATCAGGTTACGTCACTGCTGACATCGGCAGAATGGACGCTCAGAAAATCTTTATGAGTGCCCTTCTCAAGACTGTTAAGGAAAACTTTAACATTACCAATATTGTTAAAATCGCAAACGAAGTATATAAAAACGTAATAACCGACGTACCGCTTGACGATATGGTATATTTTGCAAAGAACATGCTTTCCGTTGATATGGAAAAAATAAACTTTATGAGCATGCCCGGTAAGGCAGCGCGTTCAGAAGGCGACAGCGGTCTTTGGTATTATATTATGAACCGTAAGGGTACAATAAAAATAATTGAAGAATATTTCAACATCTATACAGACGTTGTTATTGACGATACTATATTTGACCCTAACAGAGTGTTTGCAAGTCCAAAGAAACACCCACATATTGATAAATTGTATTATGAAGAACCGAGTGAAGAACAAGGCAATTCAAACTCTGCTGAAGACATAAACGGCGGTTCAATACACATTCCGAGATACTAAAAAAGAAAGGTACTATAAATGTCTACTGAAAACAAAAACTTAGAAAACAATCCCCGCTTGCTTGCTGAAGAAATTGTAAAAATTCTCGACTCAAAAAAAGCGCGTGATATAAAGCTTATTCGAATTGACGACAAGACAATTCTTGCAGATTACTTTGTAATTTGCGGCGGTAACTCCAACACACAGGTAAAAGCCCTTGCAGGTGAAGTTGAATCAAAACTTGAAGAAAACGGAATTAATCCCCACCACATTGAAGGCTACAATGAAGGTATATGGACTGTACTTGATTATAGCTCTGTAATCGTTCATATATTTGGCAGAGATGCAAGAGATTTCTACAAACTGGAAAAACTCTGGTCAGACGCAGAAGATATTGACATATCAAATCTTTTGATATAAACTTTATAGGATTTAAAAACACAGAAAATACGATGAAAGGTCAGTGACACTCATTATGAAATACAACTTTTCCGAAACAGAGAAAAAATGGCAAAAAAGATGGGAAGATGAAAAAATCTTTGTTGCAGACGATTCGGACAAAACAAAAAAGAAATTCTACGGACTTGTAGAATTCCCCTACCCCAGCGGTGCCGGTATGCACGTTGGACATATCAAAGCTTATTCAGGTCTTGAAGTAATTTCAAGAAAAAGAAGAATGGAAGGATACAACGTTCTTTTCCCCATAGGCTTTGACGCTTTCGGTCTTCCGACTGAAAACTATGCTATCAAAACAGGTATCCACCCCCGTAAAGTTACGGACGACAACATTGTAAGATTTACAGACCAGCTTAAAAGAGTAGGTTTTTCTTTCGACTGGACAAGAACTGTTGACACAACACAGGAAGACTACTACAAGTGGACACAGTGGATATTCCTTAAAATGTTTGAAAACGGACTCGTTTTCAGAGATACGGCTCTCGTAAACTACTGCCCACACTGTAAGGTTGTTCTTTCAAACGAAGACTCACAGGGCGGTAAGTGCGATATTTGTCATACAGATATCGTACAGAAGTCAAAAGACGTATGGTACTTACGTATAACAGAATACGCTGATAAACTCCTTCAGGGACTTGATAAGGTTGACTATCTTCCTAACATCAAGATGCAGCAGGTTAACTGGATTGGTAAGTCAACAGGCGCATTCGTAAACTTCTCTATCAAAGATAAAGAAGATACTTTGCGCATTTATACAACACGTCCCGACACACTTTTCGGTGTTACGTTTATGGTTATTGCTCCTGAACATCCTATCATTGAAAAATATAGAGATTCTATCAGCAATATAGCAGACCTTGACGCATACAAAGAAGAATGCGCAAAGAAGACTGAATTTGAACGTACACAGCTTGTTAAAGAAAAGACAGGGGTAAGAATTGAAGGGCTTTCTGCAATCAACCCCATAAACAACAAAGAAATTCCCGTATATATTTCCGACTACGTTATGATGGGCTACGGTACAGGCGCTATTATGGCTGTTCCCGCTCACGACGAAAGAGACTACGACTTCGCTAAGAAGTTTGGTATTGATATTATTGAAGTTATCAAAGGCGGCAACATTGAAGAAGCTGCTTACGCCGGCGACGGTGAAATGGTTAACTCAGGCTTCCTTAACGGTATGACAAATAAAAAGGACTCTATAAACAAAGTTCTTGAATACCTTGAAGAAAAAGGAATCGGCGAAAAGGGCGTACAGTATAAGATGAAAGACTGGGCGTTCAACCGTCAGAGATATTGGGGCGAACCTATTCCGATTATTCACTGCCCTGTCTGCGGTATGGTTGCTGTTCCTTATGAAGAATTGCCCTTGAAGTTACCTGAAATTTCTAACTTTGCTCCCGGCGAAGGCGGCGAAAGCCCCTTGGCTAAGATTGAATCATACGTAAACTGCACTTGTCCCAAGTGTGGCGCTGCTGCAAAGAGAGAAACAGATACAATGCCTCAGTGGGCTGGTTCATCATGGTACTTCTTGCGCTACATTGACCCCAATAACAGCAATGCTCTTGCAGACCAGGAAAAACTCAACTACTGGATGCCTGTTGACTGGTATAACGGCGGTATGGAACACGTAACACGCCATATGATTTATTCAAGATTCTGGCACCACTTCCTTTACGATATCGGTGCTGTTCCCTGCGATGAACCCTACGCAAAACGTACAGCTCAGGGTCTTATTCTCGGTCCTGACGGCGACAAGATGAGTAAATCAAAAGGAAATGTCGTTGACCCCAACAACGTTGTTGACGAATACGGCGCTGACGTACTCCGTGTATACATTCTCTTTATGGGTGACTATGCAAGTGCTGCTCCTTGGTCAGAAAACAGCGTTAAGGGTTGTAAGAGATTCCTTGACAGAGTTGCTGCTATGCCCGAAATTATTAAGGGTGAAGGTGTTACAGCTAAACTTGAAAGCTCATTCCATAAGACAATCAAGAAAGTTACATCTGATATAGAAGAACTTAAGTTCAACACAGCTATTGCGGCTATGATGACTCTTACAAACGAAATCTACGACAATGGCAGTCTTACAAAGGACGAAATGATTACGTTTATCAAGCTTCTCTGTCCTTTTGCTCCCCACCTTTGCGAAGAAATATATGAACAATTAGGTGGAAAAGGCTTCTGTTCACTCGCACAGTGGCCTGCTTACGACGAAGCAAAGACTGTTGACAGCACGGTTGAAATTGCTATCCAGATAAATGGCAAACTCAGAGGCACAATTATGATAGCTGCTGACATTTCTAAAGACGATGCACTTACACTTGTCAAGAACGATGAAAAGATTAAACCTTTCATTGACGGCAAGACTGTAATCAAAGAAATCTTTGTTCCCAAAAAACTTGTAAATATAGTTGTTAAATAAAACTATTTGCTTGTTTTGAGAAAAAATGCTAAATAAACTATTGACATATTAAATGTAAAAGAGTATAATATTCGTTAAGAATGGCAACATTCTCTTTTCCATAGTATGGAGGGAGGGAAAACAAAATGGCAGAAATCAAAGTTAAAGAAAATGAATCTCTTGACAGTGCTCTTCGTAGATTTAAGAGACAGTGCGCTAAGTCAGGCGTTCTTGCTGAACTCCGTAAGAGAGAACATTATGAAAAGCCCAGCGTAAAACGCAAGAAGAAATCCGAAGCAGCTCGTAAGCGCAAGTTCAAATAATTAGATAGAAAATTTTTTACTTTGAACAACTGAAACCCTTTTAGGTGAAAACCTAGAAGGGTTTTTTAATTTTGTTTTTTATTTACTCACACAAACCTTATTGCAAAACATATTTTGTTGTGATATAATTATATGTAATATAATTGTATTTTGGGGTGACATAAATGCTTTCTACTGTGTATTCTTCAGGGTTATTCGGAATTGACGGTTTTGAAGTTGTTGTCGAATGTAATATGCAAGACAAAATTCCCTGTTTTGAAATTGTAGGCCTTCCTGACACAGCGGTAAAAGAAGCCGAAAAAAGAATACAGGCTGCCATAGAAAACAGTGGTTTTGTTTTCCCTGACAGCGCGATTGTTATAAACTTAGCTCCTGCTGATATGAAAAAAGAAGGCTCAACTTATGATATGGCTCTTCTTACATCCATATTGCACAGCGGTGGAATGATTAAAAAATCAGTAAATTTTGAAGATAAATGCTTTATCGGCGAACTTTCAATGTCAGGAAGTTTCAGAGCCGTACGCGGTGTTTTGTCTATGGCCCTTTCTGCAAAAGACCACGGCAAAACAGAAGTGTTTGTTCCTGCCGATAACGTAAAAGAAGCATCAGTCGTTTCAGGAATAAAAGCATATCCCGTACATAATATAAGAGAGCTTATAGAACACTTGAACGGCAAAAAGATAATTACACCTGTTGAGTTTGACAAGTCTATTTTTGAAAGACAGAGAGACAACATAAAAATGGACTTTTCAGACGTTAAAGGACAGGAAAAAGCAAAACGTGCTCTTGAAATTGCAGCTGCCGGAAACCATAACATACTTTTGATAGGCCCCCCTGGAACAGGTAAAAGTATGCTCGCAAAAAGAATTCCGACTATTTTGCCCAAGATTACTTTTGAAGAAGCCTTGGAAACAACAAAAATACATTCTATATCGGGTACATTGCC
>JAZRPI010000053.1:0-3041 GCA_045649165.1 Eubacteriales bacterium
GATTAGTTTTTTATTTAACGGGAACAAGCTTTTCCTTGCCGCCCATATAGGGTCTGAGAGCAACGGGAACGTTAACGCTGCCGTCTGCATTGAGGTTGTTCTCGAGGAATGCAATAAGCATTCTGGGAGGAGCAACAACAGTGTTGTTGAGGGTGTGAGCAAAATACTTGCCATCCTTACCGTTGACTCTGATTTTGAGTCTGCGTGCCTGAGCGTCGCCGAGATTTGAGCAAGAACCAACTTCAAAATACTTCTGCTGTCTGGGTGACCATGCTTCAACGTCAACAGACTTAACTTTAAGGTCTGCAAGGTCGCCTGAGCAACATTCAAGAGTACGTACAGGGATATCAAGTGTTCTGAAGAATTCAACTGTATATGAATACATCTTATGGAACCAATCCATGCTTTCTTCAGGTTTACAGATAACTACCATTTCCTGTTTTTCAAACTGGTGAATTCTGTATACACCACGTTCTTCAATACCGTGAGCGCCTACTTCTTTTCTGAAACAGGGAGAATAGCTTGTCATAGCCTTGGGAAGTTCTGCTTCGTCAGTAATTGTATTGATAAACTTACCAACCATTGAGTGTTCGCTTGTACCGATAAGATAAAGGTCTTCGCCTTCAATCTTGTACATCATATTTTCCATTTCAGCAAAGCTCATAACACCTGTTACAACTTCGCTTCTAATCATAAAGGGCGGAATGTAGTAAGTAAAGCCCTTGTCAATCATAAAGTCACGCGCGTAAGAAATAATTGCAGAATGAAGTCTTGCAATATCGCCGCAAAGGTAGTAGAAACCATTACCACTTGTTCTTCTTGCACTGTCAAGGTCAATGCCGTTAAGTCTTTCCATAATATCAACGTGGTAAGGAACTTCAAATTCAGGAACAGTAGGTTCGCCAAATTTTTCAACTTCAACGTTTTCGCTGTCGTCTTTACCAAGCGGAACTGATTCGTCAATTATATTAGGAATAACCATCATACGATTTTTTACTTCGTTTTCAAGTTCTTCAATTTTCTTTTCAAGAGCCAAAAGTTCGTCTGCAGCTTCTGTAACCTGCTTCTTTGCAGCTTCTGCTTCTTCTTTCTTGCCCTGACCCATAAGCATACCAATCTGTTTGCTTACAGTATTTCTCATACTTCTGATTGAGTCTCTCTTAGCCTTAGCTTCTCTGTTCTGAATATCAAGTTCAATTACTTCATCAACCAAGTGAAGCTTTTCGTCCTGAAATTTCTTTTTCATATTTTCTTTTACAATTTCAGGATTTTCGCGCAAAAATTTAATGTCTATCATTTTTTATTTCTCCTAAATAATATCACACCGAACGACGACTGTCCGTAAATCGTCTATATAAAAATATATTTCACTTATTTTTTAGCGTACTTAGGGTTAACAATCATACGCCAGTCAAGGTCTCCCCTGTCAAGCGCACAAACAAGAACCTCTGCTGTCGCAATATTCGTTGCCAAAGGAACGTTGTGTATATCACAAAGTCTTACAAGGTTATTATCTGACTCATAACCATAGTCTTCGTTGTCTCTGAAGAACAAAAGCAAGTCTATTTCGTTATAAGAAATACGTGATGCTACCTGTTCAGCGCCACCCTGCGGTCCGGAAAGAAGACATTCGATTTCAAGTCCTGTTGCGTCTGAAATGTATTTACCTGTTGTACCTGTTGCAAAAAGGTCGTGTTTGCTCAATATGCCGCAGTATGCTATACAAAATTGAGTCATCAATTCTTTTTTCTTTTCTCCGGCGATAATTGCTATCTGCATGTTTTCCTCCTTGTAGCCTATATGTTATTTATGTATTTGAAACTAACTCAAAAGTTTAGTTTTGTTTATCTTCTTAAAACCTGTAAACAAAGGAACGTTCTTTCCTTCTGTTCTGTTGCAAATGTTGGTAAAAGCCTTTGCAACGTTGCAGTCCTTGACTGCATCTACAAGCTGTCCTTCGTCTTGTAGGAGTGCCATTCTTGAATCAAACGGAATAATTCCAACGAGTCTGAGATACGTCTTATCTATTATATCCACAACGGACGGTTTTTTATTACTGTCCTTGCCCGACATATCAAACATATTTATTATAAGTTTTCTGTTTTCAACACCAAGCTCTTCAAGCTCTCTGCCTGTAACTTCTGCCGCCCTTATTGACGGGAACGAATGGTTTGCAACGATATATGCAATATCACAAACCGATGCCGCCGCAGAAAATTCTTGTCCCGAGCTTCCGGGTGTATCAAGAACAATATAGTCAAGATTTAAATATTCTTCTGCATCTTTGAGCATATTCGCAAACAAATCTTTGTCAATGCCGCTCTGCCAGTTAAATGGCGCCGGCAAGAAGAATAATTTGCTGTTTCTTTTATCAATCAATACGGCTTTTGAAAGAGCAACTTTGCCGCTTAATACGTCGCCCGCATCATGAACGATTTCATTCTCAACACCGAGCAAAATATCAAGACTTCTCATACGGAAGTCACAGTCAACGAGCAAGGTTTTTTTGCCACCGCAAGCAAGACGCAAAGCTATATTTGCGGCAACAGTAGACTTCCCTACTCCGCCTTTGAATGATGTCACCATTACAACCTTGCAAGACATACTTTCGGCACCTTTCATAATAAAACTATATCTGATTAATTATATCACATAAAGCAAATATTTGTCAATAATGTTTTGGGCAGAAAACAAAAAAGGACAGATAAAAATCTGTCCTATATATTTTTATTTTTTTCGCATAAATCTGCAAGAAAACACTGTTCACACAAAGGCGAACGCGCTGAGCATATCTCTCTGCCGAACTGTACTATTCTGTGACAAAAATCCGACTGCATCTCATCAGGCAAATATTCTTTCAATGCCCTTTCCACCTTGACCGGATTTTTCTCATTTTCAGGAGTAAATCCAAGTCTGCCCGATATTCTGATACAATGAGTATCTGCTACAATGGCAGGTTTGTTATATATATCGCCTAAGATAAGATTTGCAATCTTTCTGCCTACCCCTGCAAGTGAAAGCAAGTCTTCCATATTGTCGGG
>JAZRPI010000054.1:0-9696 GCA_045649165.1 Eubacteriales bacterium
ACAATCAATTAACAAAAATGTGTTTGCGTTTATTGAAATATATTGTATTTGCAAAAATCATAAAAGCAGAAACAACAATGTTTATACCGATAAGCATAATTACAGCTTCTTTTGCCTGTACGCCTAGAATGTAGTACATAAGCCCGCCGTTTACAATATTTACAAGAGCGTTGGCTATATAAATAGTCTTGATACACAAAAGAGATATTCTCTTCATTCTTCTGAGAACAAAGCAAGTGTAAAACATAAAAATGGCAATTACAACCATACAAAGACCTGAAAAAACGTTAAGTTTTTCTAACGCCGCAGTTGAAACTTCTCCAAGACCCGAAATATCAGCAAGAGTAACCTTAGGTGATATAACAAGCTGTATGCCGTCGAGTATATTTGAAAAAGCGCTTATTGGAAGCAAGATAGAAACCAAGAATACATACCACTTCATCGGCATAATCTTTTTCTCTGTGTTATCAGTTTTCAATACAGCACCACAAGAAAGACATCTATCTTGATTGTCGGGATTTTCATTCCCACATCTATGACATAACATATACTTTAAACCCCTGAATAATTTTATATAAATATTATATAACACCAACAAATAATATGCAAGTATTAAATAGAATTTTTGCGACAAAAAAAGCTCTTCTGATGAAGAGCTTTAAGTTAAATAATTGCTATTGCGCGACAAGGTGCGCCGTCTGATTTTTCAAGCTTTAGCGGTAGACAAACAAAGTCAAACACTTTTCTATGACACTTATCAAGATTTGTCAGATTTTCAACGATAATCATATCTTTGTTTAAAATCTTTTTATGATTCTTAAGCGAGAAATCATTCTTTTTGTCAAGGTTTATAGTATCAATACCAATACCCTTTAAATTAGAATTGATTATTAAATCTATAACACAATCATCTAAAAAGGGATACGAATCAACGTATTCTTTTTGTCCCCACACTTTATCCCAACCAAAGTTAAACAGCAAGAAATCAACCTGCCCTATCATATTTTGGCATTCTTGCAAGATTTCCTTCTGTTGCTTGTTCTGGCAGTCTATTACATAGCCTGCCCCAACATATTGATTAACACAATAATCATCTGAGTTTTTGCCATTTTCAGATAAGTGCAACGGATAATCTATATGAGTTCCTGTATGGGTAAAAATATTAATTTTCTTTTGATTAAAACCGTCAGAAATATATGAATTTATATCAATAATCTCCGGTCTTTCATTTTCAGAAAATATTGACATACTTTCGTTTATAGAATGAGTTAAATCAATGATTTTCATAAACAATTCTCACTTAAGCATGCTGCTGTTATTAAGCACGAGAGTGCTATAAATAAACAAAACGTCTTTGTTCTCAAAATCAATATATTTATCAAGGACAACAGACGAAACATATCTAATATCAACAACTGTTATACTCTTGAATCCAGAACAGAGTAAGGGTACAAGACTGCTTCCAAATGAATCACGGAAAACTACAATTTCTTTATCACTTGTCGCCTTTGGATTTTCAATGGTTATAAGCGATAATGACCCCGACAGGAACATTTCATACGGGTCTTTTCCATAAGCTTTTTCCATATCGTACATAGTCATTTTCTTGTTGTTTTGATGGTCATATACAGTACACTGTTCAAGAATATCGTTTGTGAGATATTTGAGAACATCAGGTTTTAGATTCAATGCAGACTGACCGTAATAAACACCGTAAAAATCTTTATCAAGTGTTTTTTCTTCATACTCGTCAACAAGAACTACACCTATATTTTCAGCAAGCCTGTTTGCAACGTCTCTGATTTTTTCCTGTTTCCAATGTGTATCTGTCATATAGTAATCTTCTATTGACAAAAGGTCGGAAATATCAATATACTTTGCAAAATCACAGTTGTTTTTCATTAGACTGTAAAACTCTATATAGTCCATAAGAAGTTTTCCATTTTCTTCTGCAATAAATGCATTTTTATCAGGGATAATTGAAAGATAAACATTATTATTTTCATTCAGATATTTATCAAAAATATATCTGAATTTATTTGATGCAGAAACAATAGAATCTTCTTTCAAAGGATATTCTAATTTTCCTATAACTCCATCATCTGTTATATAAATATCATTGTTGTCAAGTCTTCCAAATACATAAAAATTCGACAAAGCTTTCAAACTTCTGAACGAATCGCGCATTGGAAATTGGTCGAGTGTATAATCTTCAAAAGAAGTCATAAAGTTACCCGAAGTTATTGATGACAAAGATATTTCAGGTAACTTGTCAAGATTTCTTCTTTCACTCTCGCTGAAATCCGTAGAAGGCTTAAACCAACACCAAAAAGACAAACCAAACAGAACAACTACAAACAATGCAGTCTGAATGACGTTCATTTTCTTTTTCATTGATTATACCCCCTTTTTAAAATCTAAAATACAAAAACGGATTAAAGCTTCCGTCAACAAGGAATGCTGTCATAACAACCAAAAGCAATATAAGAACTATCGGTTCTGCAACAGATAATATATTTTCTCCACATTTTGTTGAATTGATTTTTGTAAGGACGTTTTTCATAAAAGGTGTTGCACCAATAATAGCTAAAATAAATACAACAAAATAGCTTCTCAAATAGTAAACAGCTTCACTGGATACAAGTGGAATATTTCCTGCTCCAAACAAAGAGCCTATATCAGTAAATGCTTGTGACATATTTGAAGCATTGAATATAATAAAACTTATCATAACAACAAAAAGCACGTATATACGCGAAATAACCTTTGATTTGTTGAGAAAATTATAAACACACAGTTTCTCGAAAACAAGAAGAACTGCGAACATAAGTCCCCATATTATAAAGTTCCAAGCTGCACCGTGCCAAAATCCAGTAAACAGCCAAACAACAAAAATGTTGAAAAACCATTTTGCTTTTTTTACACGGTTGCCACCCATTGGGATATATACATAGTCTCTAAACCAAGAACCGAGTGACATATGCCAACGGCGCCAGAATTCAGTTACGCTTTTTGAAATATATGGGTAGTTAAAGTTTTCAAGAAAATCAAAACCAAAAATATGACCAAGACCAATAGCCATATCGCTATATCCGGAAAAGTCAAAATAAATGTGAAGCGAAAATGCAATTCCATAGAGCCATGCAAACAATACAGACTGTTCTGTTGTTGCTTTGTAAACGTCACATAATTCGCCTAATGCGTTTGCAATCAGAATCTTTTTTCCAAGACCCAAAACAAATCTGCGGATACCCAAAGATATCTTGTCAAACGAATGTTTTCTTTCTCTGAGCTGATATTCTATATCAACATATCTTACAATAGGCCCTGCAATCAACTGTGGAAACATACTCACGTAAGCTGCAAGATTTATTACGTTGCGTTGTGCGCTTGTAGTACCCCTGTATACGTCAACAATATAACTTACAATTTGGAATGTATAAAAACTTATTCCAATCGGAAGCGCAATTCTGAGAAGCGGAACTGAGAGTCCTGTTATTGCATTAAAGTTTTCGATAAAGAAATCTGCATATTTGTAGTATGCAAGAAAAGCTAACGCAATACCAACGCCTGTCCACATCGCTATTTTTGACTTAACAGTATTTCTGTATTTTTCTATAACAAGACCGGAAATATACCCGACGAGTATAGAAACAATCATCAAAATAACATATACAGGTTCCCCCCAGCCATAAAAAACAAGGCTTGACAAAAGTAAAACCGTGTTCTTTAAGCACCGGGGGGCAATTGAATACAATATCAGCACACAAGGAAGAAAGTAATACAAAAATGGTATACTAGAAAATAACATTCCATTCTCCTGTGTTTAAAGGTTTAAAAATTATTCAATAGGTTCAACTGAAATATTTGCGCCTTCAAATGCAGCTGAAAGGTTTTTGTTGAAAGTATCAATAATTGTTGTTTCACCAAAAGCAATAACAACGTATTCTTCTGAAAGTTCAGATACCAAAAGTTTTTCAGGGAAACCGCAAATCCACTGGTTGTTCTTGATTGCTTCTTTCATTTCTGCAACGAAATCAGCAGCCTTTGAACCTTCTGCAATGTGGTAAGCAGCACCTGTAAATGTGTTGCCGTTCATAGCGTGAATAAGAGACGCTGCGCCGTCAATCATAGCAACAGCTTTGTCGTTTACAACAAGCTGAGAAGCAATGCTTTCTTTGTCTTCAACGTTGTATTTGCCAGGAGCGTTGTCAACGATGTTGTTGAAGTCTCCGCCCATTGCAAAGAACTTATCTTCTTCGCCGTATGAATTCCATACTTTTTCAAGAATATCAACAGGTTCTTCTACTCCTTCAAGTTTCTTTGCGCCGCCACATGATACCAATGCAACAAGCATAAGAGATGCAAGGATAAGTGCGAGTAATTTTTTCATTAATTTTTCTCCTTAGAAATTATATATATTTATTTTATTTTCTTGAAGTTACCATACGTTTCATTAACAGTTTCTGAGAAAGAGAACGTATTGTCGTATTTACTCAACATATTTTTGAAGTCAACAATCTGGTGTTTATTAACAACACAAATAAGAATTGATTTTTCATCCTTACTGAATGAACCGACAGCCTGAATCTTTGTTGAGCTGTGTCTGAAGTTTTCTGAAACTTCATTCATAATTTCTTCGGGGTGTGTTGTAATAATAGTAAACTTTGTTGCAATCTTTGTGCCTTTTGTCATCAAATCACCGTAATAACTTGCCACAAAGCAATACATAATACAAAGACATACAGGCTTATAGTTAACAATAATTGAACCGTTAGCATATTCTGCATATACAAAGAAAGAAGATGCTGCAACAATAGCATTCAATGCAAATCTAACCCAAAAGAAGTTAAATTCAGGTTTATATTTGTGGATGAATTTTGAAAGAATATCCGTTCCGCCTGTTGAAGAGTTTGTTCTGAAACACATTCCGTATACAACGCCGCTCAAAATACCACTTACAAGTACAGGGAAAATTGTATCGTGGCCATCTGAATTGTACATAAAAGCATCAAGGAAAGCAATTCCACGCAAGTAATTATATACAAATGAATAGGTCATACAAAAAACAAATGATCTGATAGCAAATTTCTTGTTTACCAAGAAAAACGAAATAATGCAAAGCGGTATATTTATCAAAAGAGTAATATAACCGATACTGACACCCAGTTTATACTGAATCATTGTAGCAATACCGTTAAGTCCTGCAGGAGCAAACTTATTCGGTACAATAAAAAGTCGATAGTTGAATGCAAGTAATATAGCAACAGATACAATTACTATATATGTAAAAATCGTATTAATTTTAGAGTTCTTATTCATAGTCTTTCCCTTTAGTCAATTATTTAGCCAGTTTATTTCTTATTTTTTCACGATTTGTTTTTTCTCGCGCAATATTATAAATTTCTTCTGTTGCAAAACCAAGTTTTGTTACTACGTTTTGCTTTGTCGGATAACAATACAGTGAATCATTTTCGGTTGAAATATCTACACAATCATACGGTTTTATATAACAATAATCGTATTCAATATGCAAACTGTTTGTCTGTAAAGGAGTTCTTTGAATTCGGTATTTTTCTCCGTTATATTCCCCTTCTACTACAAAACCGTTTTCGGCATCATGAGTAAGCCTTCCCTTTCCGAGTTTTTCGAACTTCCAACAACGCGGAAGCGAATATATTTCAACTTCGTCAGAGAAACTATACTCTCCGTTTTCAATTTGTTTTCTAACCTGTTCTCTTTCCCAATTAAACCAATCGGGTATATGAGAAAATTCGGTTTCGCCGTTTACTGCAGTCAAAGTACCGTCTTCATTCTGACGCCAACGTTTTCCGCATTCAGTACAAAAGATTTCACAACCACTTGAAGACATCTTGCTTTCTGTTTTACAAGACGGACACTGATAAAGAACTTTATGCAAGCCTTCGGCTCTAAAAGGTTCTGTAATCTTAATATCGTTTTCAAGTTGATATTTGTAATCGTTATATTCTAAAGCTGACTTAAGTGTAGCATTGATTTCTTCAACGCTCATCTTTTCAATCTGTTCTTTTGTAAGAATCTGTGTCATTGTTGTGTAAAGCGGTACTTTACGTTTCTTTCTGTAATTCCAAAAAGGAGAATGCAGATAGTTGCCATGGTGTACTATTGTAACAACAGGAACTTTGTTCATCTTTATAAGATTTCCAACAGATTCCGGTATGTAAGAAGTTGTGCCACAAGGCGAATAACGAGCTTCGGGATACATACAAAGAATATCGCCACGCTTTAACACCTTTTTGATTGAGCGAATAAGGTGCATATCCATAGTGAACTTACGTGTACATATTGCGCCTATAAGCTCCATAAGCCAAGGTCTTCTGTAATAACCGTCAATGCTTACGACATTATTAACCCTATGCGGAAAAGTACACATAGCGGCAAGTTCAAAATCAATGAAATACATATGGTTGCTGAGAAGCATATACGGCGGTTTCAAGCCTTCCATATTAATTTTTTCAATTTTGTACTTCTTGCCAATAAGCATAATTTTGCTCAAAATCCAAATAAGACCTACAATAAATAAAGGTTGTCTTATCGGATATTTTGCAGAGTTATATCTTTTTGGATTTTTATAATTAACATCATTATTCATCATATTTCACCCCATACGGATATTGTACCATTATTTTGATAAATATGCAACACAAATTCATCTATTTATTTAAAAAAGTTGCACTTTTTATAGCATTATGATAGAATAAATTTTGGAGGCGACTATATGACACTATTTTTGATTATTCTTGCAGTAATATCCGTTTTGTGTGCATTATTTTTCTTGACTACATATATTTGTTTTTATATGGCTTTTTACGTAAAAAATAAAGATAAAATCCCACAAGAAGAATATTCAATTCCTGACGGAAAAATATATGAACCGTTCCGCGAACAAATGATTGAATGGCAAAAACAAATTAAGATTATGCCCCACGACGATGTACAAATCAAGTCGTTTGACGGACTAACATTACACGGTAAATACTATGAAACCAAAAAAGGTGCACCAATTGAGCTTATGATGCATGGATACAGGGGTTATTCTCAAAGAGACCTGTGTGGCGGCATTACACGAGCGTTTGCCTTACAACACAACGTATTACTCATTGACCAAAGAGCTTGTGGGCTTAGCGAAGGAAATATTATCTCTTTTGGAATAAACGAGAGTAAAGACTGTTTAAAATGGGTTGATTACCTTACTGAACGTTTTGGTAATGATATAAAAGTAATCCTTACAGGTGTTTCAATGGGGGCATCAACAGCACTTATGTGCATCGAACGCGGACTCCCAAGCTGTGTAAAAGGAATACTTGCAGACTGCGGATATTCTTCAACAAAAGAAATAATAAAAATTGTAATTCAAAAAATGAAACTGCCCAGCAATCTTCTATTTCCTTTTGTAAAACTTGGAGCAAAAATTTACGGTAAATTTGACCTTGAAGAAATTACGCCAAAAGATGCAGTAAAAAAAGCTAATGTTCCCGTTGTTTTCGCGCATGGAGACGTTGACAACTTCGTTCCGTATTATATGAGTGTTGATTGTTTCAATGCCTGTATTTCAGAAAAAAAGCTTGTTACAATAAAAAATGCAGGACACGGACTATGTTATCCCGTTTCTCCCGAATATTATGTTAACGAGCTGTCGGAATTCTTCATTTATCTCAAACAAAATCAATAATAAAAAAACAGGTGAAAATCACCTGTTTTTATTTTTTATATATTCATCTACTTCAAAAGAAGTCGGTATTGAAGATGCGGCATATTTTTTAGTGACTGATACCCCCGATGCAATCACGGCAGTTCTTACAGCTTCTGATATTGTTTTTCCTGATGAAAGAGCATTTGCCAACACACCGTTAAAAGTATCGCCTGCTCCTGTTGTATCCACAACTTTGTCTACTACAAAAGCATCAACTATTTCGCCTGTTTCTTTTATAAGACATCCCTTTGCTCCAAGTGTTACAATAACATTTTCTCTGTCTTCCACTTCGACTAATTCGTGTTCGTTTGGTGTAAACAAATCCACGTTTTCTCTGATGTAATCAGATAAGTTTACGCTCGGCGCAGGATTCATAATAACGTACGTATCTGCCTTTTTAGCCAGGCTTATAGCATATTCATTCACTTCTTGTGGAACTTCGTTATTTATAAGCAATATATCAGCATCAAAAATATATTCCTTGAAAACATCTAAGTCTTTCTTTTCAAGACGTGCACCTTGGTAAACCGTAACTCTATTTGCGCCTGTCTTGTCTGTTAAAATTGATGCAAAAGCAGTTGAATCATTTTTTCTGACAAGTATAGGGGCTATATTTTCATTCAACAGAAAAGACTCAATTTCACTAACGTATTCGTTTCCGACAGCACCTAAGAATGCTACTTTGCTTCCATATCTGGCAGCAGCAACAGCTTGATTAAAACCTTTGCCGCCCGGCTCAAAATGAATAGAGTTTGCTTTAACCGTTTCTCCCGCTTTATGAAAACAGTCTACTGAAAGGAATGCAGAATTTCCAACCATTCCTATTACTGCAATTTTACTCATAAATGCTTAACTCTTCCTAAATATTTTTCTTCAAGATGAATGTTAAATTCTTTTCCACCTTCAATATTGCCACTTAAGAACACGGGTGGTTTGACACCATCTTCATTTGCTATTTTTGAACCGTTAATCAAACAAGAATTGAGTATGAAACAAGCGGCATAAGTTGAAAGACCACCCATTGTTGATTCGCCGACTTTTACTGATGCATCTCCATAAGGCACTTTGCAGTCTATTGCATAATCCACGTAATTATGAAGTTTTCCGCCTTTTTCATAATATGCAGATGAAGATATGCCTATTGATTTTATTCCGTTTTTCTTCGCTTCCATCGCCATTTCAACAGGCACTGCATTTTTACCCGACGCTGACATTATGAATATAATATCATTTTCGGTTAACCTATATCTTCTGAATACTTCGGGAGCAATTCCACTCATTTTTTCCATACGGCTTGATTTTGCGGCACCATTATGCAACATCAAATCAGTATCAAGAATTGGCGAAACGTTTGCAAGCCCACCTGCTCTATAAAAAGCATCAAGCCCAGGTAAATGCGAGTGACCACAACCAAAAACAAATATAAGCCCGTCATTCTTGATTGTTTCAGCAACAAGGCGTGAAACCTGTTCTATTTTTTCAGACTCTTCTCTTTCGATTTTTTCGAGATTTTCTATTATATTCTTCAAATATTCAGACATAAAATCACCCTATAATAATATTTTTCTTATTATAACACAAAAGGAACAAACTTGGCAATACCGTTTGTTCCTTTAAATTTATATCATTGTTATATACGATATATGTTATGATTTCTTTCTGATTACAAAATATGAAACCCAATACAAAACAAGCAAAATACATACTGAAGCTGAAATCATAAACGAAAGCTCTGTCTTGTTGAAAAGCTGTAATATTATAATAGCCAAACAAGCAATAAGAACATAACAACTAAACGAAAAACTCTTTGCTTTATTCGAAATGTAAATATTTCTTTCGTCACTTTCAGCAATCTCGAGTTTTTTTATATTCTCTTCACTCTTAGTTATTATAAAATAATTTCTTGTGCGTGCAACACCTATCACTAAAAGTGCAAATCCCCATGATGAAAGAAACGGTGTTCC
>JAZRPI010000055.1:0-1712 GCA_045649165.1 Eubacteriales bacterium
ATAAGAGCGTTTGGTTTATAGAAATTATAACCTTTATCTCTGTTAAGCTTCTTACGCAAACAGTCGGCTAATCTTTCAATAACGTCTGCTTTACGTACAACGGTAAACTGCCACTGCTGTCTATTCATTGCACTCGGCGCATGATATGCCGCTTTTACAATCTTTTCAAGGTCACATTTTTCTATTTGTTTGTCAGTAAAACTTCTGATACTTCTTCTTTCAAGAAGACATTGCATAGCATCCATAAGTTATCTCCAAACTATCAGTTGTTTTTCAAATATTCTGTATATTCTTCAAGGCACATATTAAGCTCGTACATTTTCTGTGCGTGATATCTGCCTACGTATCTGAAATGCCAAGGCTCATACATAATGCCTTTTGTTTGCTCCATTTTGTTTTCGGGATATCTCAAGATAAAACCGAACTTCCAAGAATTTTCAGCCAACCACTTCGCTTCAGGCTGATTCTTAAAGGTCTGACTTGCAGAAGGCAGCGTATGCATATCAACGCAAAGTCCTGCCTGATGCTCACTCGTGCCCGGTCGGCTTGAATAGGTAGCTACCTTTTTCTCAGCATCTTCTCTTGAAAGTCCCCTGTTCATTTCCTGAACAAGATATACGTCATAGAAAAGATTACGCTGATATTCATAATCTCTGTAAGCGCTCATAACGGACAAAGGATATCCGCTCGGCGTATTTGTATGCACCATACCACAAGCTTCAGCTTCAAGCATAAGCGCTTCAAGAGCTTTTGCAGCATATTCGCGTAACTTCTGTGTGTTTCTTCCGTCTTTTCTCGTGCTTTTTACAGCCACAAGGTCAGAAGGAACATAGTCTTTATCCAAAGGATTTGATGAGTTAACCAACGTAAGATAAGCATCTCTCTGTTCACCCTTAGGATTCATATACATTTCGTATTCAGATAAATCAGCCTTGAATTCAGGGATATAATCAGGCTCTTCAACAGGCTTTGTTTCTTCAGTCTGCTTATCCGTTTGCTTTTCTGTCTGTTTGTCTGTTGTTTGTTCTGATGTCGTCTGTCCTGAAGTCTGCTCTTGTGTTATTTCGCCCGTTGTATCGGCAGGAGTATTTCCGTCAGATTTCAAAACTGATAAAAGGACAGACACAGTGCAAATCAAAGCTATTCCCATAACTACAATCAAGAACCAGAGAAAAGCGTCGTTGTTTTTTCTCTTTTTTCTTCTCTTTGCAGGCTGTCTTCTGTACTGTGTATTCATATTGCTTCTTGTGGGTCTACTGTTCGCCATAATTCACCTTAGTTTTGCTGTAAGTTATTATATTCATCTGCTGAAGCATTCTTGAAATAGCACCTTGCCTGTTCAGCTTCAGACAATTCTGCTTCGGGCAAGAAATTTGTAATATTGTCAGATTGTAATTTGAAACCTATATCAGACTTAACAAACCTTCCCGATTCGTTTCGTGCAGTATTTCTCAATATGCTTATGGTTGACTCTTCTACATCAAAAATAAACTCAATACCGTTCATATATTCGGTAATGAAGGACGCGGGAACGTAAACGTTACCGTCTATTTTTTCAACGTTGCCATCAAGCCTTACGCTCGAAGTATTAATTACAGCAAGATTTGTACCAAGAAGAAATCTTACTTCTTCGCCCTTTTTTTCATTTGTTATAAATCTGAGTTCTTCGTGGTCGCCCGTAATAAGAAAATCAAACTCTTCAGCCATAGCCG
>JAZRPI010000056.1:0-2440 GCA_045649165.1 Eubacteriales bacterium
AAGGAAGAGTTTTTTATTTTTATGCTTCTGCTAATTTTTCAACTGCGACGTAAATATTTGAAATCTGATACCACGTTGCAAAATCAACTATCCCGCTTTGTGGAAGGTCAAATATTTCCTGAAACTTTCTCACAGCATCTGCTGTATTTGAATCATACACACCGTCAACTCGTAGTTTCTGTATTGCGGGGTAATTGTCCGATATCGCGTTAAGCTGTTCTTGAATGGTCCTTACACCCATTCCATCAGAGCCTATCTGCAAAGTCGTGCCGGGGTATGAAGACGGAACTCCCGAAACGGTATTCGCTGACGTAAGATATATATCGCTTCCGTAATATTCCCTTAGGATTTGTACGGCGTCATATCCTTGGTCGCCTAAATATTTTGAACCCCACTGGCTTAGCCATCCTGGACAAGTAACGTTCTGACCGTTACAGTACTGAGTAAACAGCGGCTGTCTTATATTCGGTTTTGTTATGTAGGTAGTAAAAAGATAGTCAACGATTTCTGAAATTTCAGAGAAAATATTACGTCCATATACAAACGCCTGGTCGTAGGCTGTTGAGTTGGTTATTGTAAAATCATATCCCTTTCCGCGATACCACTCTGTATACACTCTGTTAAGAGTAAAAGAAATAATTGCAAGAATATTTGCTTCAATAGTTTCGACAGGCCAGGTTGAATATATTTCACAGCTTGCTACATTTTTTATATAGTCTTTGAAAGGTACGTAATAATTCTGAGCCGAAGAATTTGACGGTACACCGTCATGGACGATTATAAATTCCGGTATTACAGGCTCGGGCAAAACAACAAACCCTTCCCCTTGCGGCAAAGTTTTAATCGGGCTTTCGGGAATTTTAGGCGGAAAATCTTCCCACAGAGTATGCGGCAAAATAAATATATCGTTTGATGAAGAAGAAGTTGTCTGTCTTCTGTTTAAGAATATATTTTGCAAAGCCAAAGTATCGGGCAAAATCTGTACTCCTTCAATCCGAGTCGGCTCAAAACCGTCAACGTTTACCGATATATTGTATTCGGAATATGGTCTCACTTCCGTTTCAGGCTCAAGAGAATATTCAATATCGGGTGCACTAAGGTCTATCTGCTCGGTATTGCCTGAAGAATTTGTAACAAGCTGTTCGATTACGTTTTCTTCTTCGCCCGGCAGACTTATACTTACAGTCGCATTGTCAATTGGTCTGCCTTCATTTTCGTCGTATACGCTTATGCGAAGATATCCCCTTTGTAAATTCAATCCGTTTTGCATAACAATTCCCCCTTTAAAAAGCTTACTTAATAGCATTTTATGCTAAAAACGCATATACTGCCATTACAAAGAACACAAAAAGGTGATTTTATTGAATTTACAGAACACGGAAAATTTTATCAGGTTTGACACGGAACTTATCAACAACAATTCTCTTGAAGTAATTGTCCGTTATCAAGGCGATATAGAACAATATTCAGACACTTTTGAATATGTAGAAATACTTGACAGTAATTTTGCTATTATTACACTTTTTACAGAGCAGATTGATTTGCTGTATGAAGTTCCGGAGATTATATACGTTGAACTACCAAAAACTCTTGAATACGAACTTTCAAGCAGCCGTTATTCTGTATGCTTAACAAGAGCACAAAATGAGCCGTATTTTCTTACAGGCAAAGGAACGGTAATCGGCATTATTGATTCAGGGATAGACTACACCCACCCCGATTTTCAGAATGACGACAATACGAGCAGAATTCTTTATATATGGGACCAGTCTGTTGACGGAAATGCGCCGCAAGGTTTCCGAAGTGGTACAGAATATACGAAAGAACAACTTGATACTGCCTTAAATTCAGATAACCCTTTTTCTGTTGTAAATTTCAGAGATAACATAGGTCACGGTACAGCTGTTGCCGGAATTGCCGCAGGTAACGGCAGGTCATCTATGGGCAGAGAAAAAGGTGTAGCACCCGATTGCAACTTAATTATAGTTAAATTAGGCAGCAAAGGTAGCGGTGCTTTTCCAAGAACAACTGAAGTAATGCGCGGAATAAAATACGTAATCGAAAAGGCAAGACAACTTAATCTTCCCATTTCAATAAACCTGAGTTTTGGCACAAACAATGGCAGTCACGACGGCAACTCTCTGTTTGAACAGTATATAAACAGTATTGCAAACGAGTGGAAGTGCACTATCAGCGTTTCTATGGGCAACGAAGGCAATGCTGCCCATCATTTTTCTGCAAATGTAAGCCAAGGGCAGACTCTTGATATCCCAATCGGAGTATCAAATGCTGCTTCAAAAATATATATAACCGTTTGGAAGAATTTTTCTGACACAATGTATTTTACGCTTATATCTCCCCAAAATGAACGCTCTTTACAAATGATACCCACACAAAACCTGTATAATTTTACGCTTTCGGATACAAATATTACGGTTTT
>JAZRPI010000057.1:0-7184 GCA_045649165.1 Eubacteriales bacterium
ACGTCAATTTTACGTCACATTGAGTATTTCCTGTCACTCGGCGGAGAAGACACACTCTGTCTTGGCTGTGACTTTGACGGAATTGACGTATTACCAAACGATATAGACGGCGTAAAAGATATTGACAAACTGCATAATGAACTTGTCAAAATCAATTACAGCCAAAACCTTATTGAAAAAATATTGTATAACAACGCTCATACATTTTTTGAGCAGTATAAATAAAAATACCGTTTACTGAAAAAGAAGGAAAAGAAAATGGAAAACATCAGTTACATCAGCACCAGGGGCAACACAAAGCCCGTAACTTCTGCTCAGGCTATTAAGCAGGGCTTGGCAGACGACGGCGGCCTTTTCATGCCCGAAACAATACCCGCTCTTACAAGTGAAGACTTTGATTTTTTGAAAAAAGCTTCATATCCCGAGAGAGCCGCTTACGTTATGGCAAAATTCCTTACTGACTACACATACGAAGAATTACTCGCAGACTGCCAAGAAAGCTATTCTTCTGCCCGCTTCCCCGGTGGAGCAGCTCCTTTAACAGACATTGGCAATCTCCGTCTGCTTGAACTCTGGCACGGACCTACTTGCGCATTCAAGGATATGGCGCTTCAGGTTATGCCCCGTCTTCTCTCAAGAGCATTGACAAAGACAAACGAAGACAGAACTGCTTTTATTCTTGTTGCAACGTCAGGCGACACAGGCAAGGCTGCTCTCGAAGGCTACAAAGACGTTGACAAGATTAAGATTATGGTATTCTACCCCGTTGACGGCGTAAGTAAAGTACAGAAGCTTCAGATGGCGACACAGGAAGGTAACAACGTTACAGTTTGCGCTATCAAGGGTAACTTTGACGACGCTCAGAACGGCGTTAAGAAGATATTCGGCAACGAAGAAACAGCAAAGCTTCTCAACGAAAACAATCACTTCTTCTCGTCTGCAAACTCAATTAACTGGGGCAGACTTGTTCCGCAGGTAGTTTACTACATTTCTTCTTACTGCGATATGGTAAACAAGAACGATATAAAAATGGGAGACACTGTAAACGTATGCGTTCCCACAGGTAACTTCGGTAATATTTTCGCAGCATACATAGCAAAAGAAATGGGACTTCCCGTTAACCGCTTTATCTGCGCGTCAAACTGCAACAACATATTGACCGACTTTATCACAACAGGTACATACGACAGAAACCGCGCGTTCCACACAACAATGTCTCCTTCTATGGACATTCTTATTTCAAGTAACCTTGAAAGACTCCTTTACGTTATTGCAGGTCAGTCAAAAACTGCAGACTATATGAAAGAGCTTAACACAAAAGGTGTTTACACAGTTGAAAGTGACGTAATCGAAAAGATTAAGTCAAACTTCTCAGGCTACTTCTGTGCTGAAGAAGATACTTCTGCTACAATCAAGGAAATCTTTGACAAATACAATTACCTTATAGACACTCACACAGCCGTAGCTGTAAAGTGTGCAGAAGAATACATCAAAGAAACAGGCGATGACAGAAAGATGATTGTTGCATCAACTGCATCTCCTTATAAATTCGCTTCAAACGTTTATAAGTCACTTACAGGCGAAGTGCTTGAAAACGAATTTGACTCACTTAAAGCTACCGAAAAACTTTCAGGCAGTCCTATCCCCGCTCCTTTGGCTAACCTTGAAAGCAAACAGGTACGCTTCACAACTGTCATTGACCCGCAGGATATGACAAAGGAAGTTCTCAAAACTATCGGAATCTAAAACCTTTGCAAAAATATAATTTCAAGAAAGGAAAAGGCTATGTCACTGTTTGTTTTGTCAGATACGCATCTGTCTCTATATAACGACAAACCGATGGATATATTCGGCAACAGGTGGCAGGACTATGCAACAAAGCTCGACAAGGGTTGGAAAGCCGTTGTAACGGACAACGACACCGTTATTATATCGGGCGACGTAAGCTGGGGCATTTCTCTTGAAGAAGCAAAGCTTGACTTGTTGTATATAGACAGCCTTCCCGGAAAGAAAATTATATCAAAGGGTAATCACGACTACTGGTGGTCAACAGCTTCAAAGATTAACAAGTTCTTTGAAGAAAACGATATCAAAACCATAAAATGTATGCATAACAACGCTTTTAGTGTGGGCAACGTAACGGTTTGCGGTACTCGCGGTTGGTACAGTGAAGGCAAAAACGCCCCAAGAGAAGCCGACTATGACAAAATAGTAGCGCGAGAAGCGGGACGACTTGAACTTTCTATACAAGAAGGACTCAAATTGTCGGAAGAAAACGAGATTTTTGTGTTTCTCCACTTTCCACCTGTATACAAAGACTATGTATGCACTGAAATTATGGAAGTGTTACACAAATACAACGTAAAAAACGTGTACTACGGACACATTCACGGCGTATACAATTTGCCGTCAACTTTCGAATTTGAAGGCATTAATTTTACCATAACTTCAGCTGACTATCTTAACTTTGTTCCACTGCTTGTAAACAGGTCCTAAGAAGTCCTAAAATACTACATTTTTGGTAAAAATTTATATATTCTATTGACTTTTATTGTATAAAGAGATAAAATAATACGATAGCAAAAATACAATTCCGGAGGAATTTCAAATGAGTTTGAAAAACGTAACAAAAAAAGAAAAGAACATGGTGGAAATCGAATTTTCCATCGACAAAAAAGTATTTGATGAAGAAGTTAGCAAAGTTTACAAGAAAAACGTTGCAAAGATGACAGTTCCCGGCTTCAGAAAGGGCAAAGCTCCCCGTTCTATCATCGAAAAAATGTACGGCAAGGGCGTATTCTATGATGATGCTATAAACAACCTTCTTCCCGAAGCTTACACAGAAGCTGTAAAAGAATCAAAAGAAGATGTTGTAAGCCAGCCCGAATTTGAAATTGTTTCAATAGATGACAACGGTGTTCTTCTCAAGGCTAAGGTTTTTGTAAAACCCGAAGTTAAGATTGAAAACTACAAGGGCATTGAAGTTGAAAAGACAGTTAAGAAGGCTACTGCAGAAGAAGTTAACAACGAAATTGAAAGCGCAAGAATGCGTAACAGCCGTATGGTTGATATCACAGACAGAGCTGCTCAGAATGAAGATACAGCAGTTATTGACTACGAAGGCTTTGTTGACGGCGTAGCATTTGAAGGCGGCAAGGGCGAAAAGCACCCCTTGAGACTTGGCTCAGGTCAGTTTATCCCCGGCTTTGAAGAACAGATTGTTGGCCACAACGTTGGCGACAAATTTGACGTAAACGTTACATTCCCCGCAGAATACCACGCTGAAAACCTTGCAGGTAAAGAAGCTGTATTCAAAGTAGTTCTTCACGAAATCAAGTTCAACGAACTTCCCGAACTTAACGACGAATTTGCAAAGGACGTATCTGAATTTGATACATTTGCTGAATATAAAGCTGACGTTAAGGCTAAAATCCAGAAGAAGCACGAAAAAGAAGCTGACAACCACGTTGAAGAACAGCTTATCGACGCTCTTATTGAAAAGATGGAAGCTGATATTCCTGAAGCTATGGTTGATGCTGAAGCAGAAAACCTTCTCCGTGACTACGACAACAATCTTCGTATGCAGGGTATGAACCTTTCTGACTTCGTAAAATACACAGGTATGTCACTCGACACAATGCGCGAACAGTTCAGACCCCGCGCTGAAAGACAGGTTAAGACAAGACTCGCTCTTGAAAAGATTGCTGAAATCGAAAAGATTAAGGTTTCTGCAAAGGAACTTGAAGACGAATTCAAGAGAATTGCTGATATGTACAACATCGATGTTGAAGAAGTTAAGAAGGCTATTGAAGCTGACAACCTTAAGAAAGACATTTCTGTACAGAAGGCAGTTGACCTTGTAAAGAAAGAAGCTGTTATCACAAAGAAGACAGCTACAAAGAAAGCAGCTACAACTGAAGAAAAGACTGAAGAAAAGAAGACAACTGCTAAGAAAACAACTACAACAGCTAAGAAGACTACAACAACAAAGTCTACAACAGCTAAGAAAACAACTACAACAAAGAAAACTACTGCAAAAAAGGCTGAAGACAAGGCTGAATAATAGTAACTATTATCCCTTATATTCAGAAAGAGCAGCAGAGTAAGACGAAAGGGTGATAATGTATGGCATTGGTACCAACAGTTATAGAACAGACAAACCGTGGTGAAAGAGCGTATGATATTTATTCTCGTTTGCTCAACGACAGAATTATCTTCTTGAGCGATGAAGTAAACGATACGACAGCATCTCTGGTTGTCGCTCAGTTGCTTTTCCTTGAAGCACAGGACCCTGATAAAGATATTTCTTTGTATATTAATAGCCCCGGCGGTTCAATTACCGCCGGCATGGCTATCTATGATACAATGAACTACATTAAGTGCGACGTATCTACAATCTGTGTAGGTATGGCTGCAAGCATGGGCGCATTCTTGCTTTCTGCAGGTGCAAAGGGCAAACGTTGCGCTTTACCTAACAGCGAAATTATGATTCACCAGCCCTTAGGCGGTATGCAGGGTCAGGCTACTGATATCAAAATTCACGCTGACCGTATTATAAAAATTCGCGAAAAGCTCAACTCTATTCTTTCTGACGTTACAGGTCAACCTATTGAAAAGATTGAACACGACACAGAAAGAGATAACTTTATGACAGCTGACGAAGCTTTGGCTTACGGTCTTATCGACAAAGTTATCACAAACAAAAACTAAACTCTTTTCAAGGATTTATTTAAATGTCAGCTAACGAAACAAACAACAATAAAACTATTCGTTGTTCTTTTTGCGGAAGAGATGAGAAGAACGTTGAGTTTCTTATTCCGTCTCCCCTTTTTGAAGGCGCTTATATATGCGGCGACTGCATTGACGCTTGCGAAAGAATAATTGAAGACCATAAAAACTACACCGAAAAAGACACAAAGCTGTCTTTGAAAACACTGCCCAAGCCACAGCAAATCAAACAAACTCTTGATGAGTACGTAATTGGTCAGTCAGAAGCAAAGAAAGTGCTTTCGGTTGCAGTTTATAACCATTATAAAAGAATACTGAGCAAAGAAAAGAACAAAAAAGACGACGTTGAAATCCAGAAGAGTAACGTACTTCTCTTAGGGCCTACCGGTGTCGGAAAAACTTTTCTTGCGCAGACTCTCGCAAAGACTCTCAAAGTTCCGTTTGCTATTGCAGACGCGACAACTCTTACTGAAGCCGGTTACGTCGGCGAAGACGTCGAAAACATACTTCTCCGTCTTATCCAAGCGGCAGATTATGATATCGAACTTGCCGAAAGGGGTATTATCTATATCGACGAAATAGATAAAATCTCAAGAAGAAGCGAAAACCGTTCGATTACAAGAGACGTATCGGGAGAAGGCGTACAGCAGGCACTTCTTAAGATACTTGAAGGTACTGTTTCAAACGTTCCCCCGCAGGGTGGAAGAAAGCATCCCAACCAAGAGTTTATACAGATTAATACAGAAAACATTCTGTTTATCTGCGGTGGTGCTTTTGACGGACTTTCCGATATTATTGAAAAAAGAACAGGCAATCAGCTTATAGGCTTTGGCAACAAGATTCAGTCCAAAGAAGAAAAGAAAAAAGATATTTATAAAGACGTAGTTTCTCACGATATTGTAAAATACGGACTTATCCCCGAGCTCGTTGGACGTCTTCCCGTTATGGTAGGACTTGAAGAGCTTGACAAAGATGCTTTGATTAAAATACTGCGTGAGCCTAAAAACTCTCTTATTAAGCAGTATAAAAAGCTCTTTTCTATGGACAAAATCGAGCTTAGCTTTGAAGATGAAGCTCTTGATGAAATAGCTTCTCTTGCTATTGAAAGAAATATTGGCGCTCGTGGACTCCGTTCAATTTTGGAAAGCTTCCTTACGGATATTATGTTTGACGTTCCTTCAAGAAAGGACGTAACAAAGGTAAATATCACAAGAGCGGCAGTAAAAAAAGAAAACAGCCCTGAATATATTATAAAAGAGACATCGGGCGAATAACTTAAACTTAAGCAATAACCAAAAGATAACGCCCCTTCAAAACAACTGTTTTGCAGGGGTGTTGCTAATCTTTTTTTAAAGATAACAAAAGGTGATAGTATGAGCATATCCGACAGAGAAAAGGTATTATTTATCGTTAACCCAACTTCAGGGAAGATGACAATAAAAAACAAACTCTTTGAAGTTTTGAAGTTGTTTTCCGATGCAGGTTTTGAGCCCACTGTACTTATGACCGAAAAATCGGGAGATGCAACAGAATTTGCAAAGCAATACGCCAAAGATTTTGACCGTATTATTTCTTGCGGTGGCGACGGTACTCTGAACGAAATTGTTACAGGTATGATGTCGCTTAAAGAACAAGAACGCCGTCCAATCGGCTTTATTCCCGCGGGTACGACAAATGACCTTGCCGACACTTTGAAAATACCGAAAACTCCTATCGAAGCGGCAAAAGCTATTATTGCTAACCAAGCTCTTCCAAACGACGTCGGTAATTTCAACAACAACAGATATTTCAACTACGTTGCATCATGCGGAGCGTTTACAAGCACTTCCTACGCTACCCCGCAGAATATGAAAAATTCACTCGGCCACTTCGCATACGTTCTTGAAGGTCTGAAATCATTAAACGAAATCAAGCCTATCTATATGAAAATCAAGAGCGATGAAGTAACAACCGACGGCGATTTCCTTTTCGCCGCAGTAACAAATGCTCTGTCTCTCGGCGGTATTTATAAATTTGATACAAAACACGTAAATCTCTCAGACGGGTGCTTTGAAGTAATACTTGTTCGTATGCCAAAGAATACTACGGATATTGTTGAAATATTCAGCAATCTCGCAAGTCGTAACTATGAAGAAAACCAGGTGCTTTTCTTCCATTCATCAAGTGTTACGATTGAATGCGAACAGCCAACGAAGTGGACTGTTGACGGCGAATACGGCGGTACTTTTGAAAAGGTTACTGTCAAAAATATGCCTGGCGCGATTAAGATTTTTAAACCCGAGCAAGAAATTGCAGAATAAACATAAAAACTCTCCTAAGAAACAGGAGAGTTTTTTTGTTTTTGTAATATATTATTTGATAATTTCTTTCAATAAATCTTCTGCTGTTGATACAATAACAGTTGCGCCGTTTTCTATAAGCACTTCTCTGTCACGAAATCCCCAGTCAACCATTAA
>JAZRPI010000058.1:0-1994 GCA_045649165.1 Eubacteriales bacterium
TTTTTTTTACATCAGAAACCCTTTCCGTAAATTCCAGGAGCGTCTTGCAGATTTTCCTGCAGACACTCTTGTTGAAACAATACCCAATTTCCATAATACAATGAGTCGTTACGCTGATTTTGAAGCACTTGTTGAAGCAAACAGAAGCGGCAGGGCAAATGAAGCAAAAGAAGAAATTGAGTTTGCAAGAAAATATAAGTGGTTGAGTGAACAGCTTGTTCCGCTTATTGAAACAGGTGAGCTTCCTTTGCGTGTTACACACAACGATACAAAGCTCAACAACGTTCTTCTTGATAAGAAGACAGGTGAGCCCGTATGCGTTATTGACCTTGATACTGTTATGCCCGGTCTTTCACTTTACGATTACGGCGACAGTATGAGATACGGTACGAATCCTACAGATGAAGACGACAAAGACCTTTCAAGAGTTTACAGTGATATGAAACTTTTTGAAGAATATACAAAGGGCTTTCTTGAAGAATGCGGCGATGCATTGACAGAAAAAGAAATTGAGCTTTTGCCTATGTCAGCTCTTGTTATTACTTACGAATGCGGCATAAGATTCCTTGGCGACTTTGTAGACGGCGACCACTATTTCAAGACAAAACGCCCTGAGCATAACCTTGACCGTTGCCGTACACAGTTCAAGCTTGTCAGAGATATGGAAGAAAAACTCCCTGAAATGAAGGCTATTGTTGCTAAGTACACAACAAAATAAGACCATGATTTATTTTTACATATAAAGAAAGGTAAGAAGATATGGAAAATTATTACACAAAGCCTGCCCTTATTATTATGGCGGCTGGTATGGGAAGCCGTTTCGGCGGTCTTAAACAGGTAACACCCTTAGGCCCTTCAGGCGAGCTTATTATTGACTATTCTATTCATGACGCTATGGAAGCGGGTTTTGAAAGAATCGTATTTGTTATTAAACACGAAATCGAAGACGTTTTCAAGGAATTCATTGGAAACAGAATTGAAAAGATTGTACAGACTGACTACGTGTTTCAGGAGCTTGCTGAACTCCCCGAAGGATATTCTATTCCTGAAGGCAGAGTAAAGCCCTACGGAACAGCACACGCAGTATGGTGCTGCAAAGACGTTGTAAAAGGTCCTTTTATGGTTATCAACTCTGATGACTACTACGGCAAGGACTGCTTCAAGCACGTTTATAACTTTATCACAAAGACAACTTCCGACAGCGTAAAGCATCTTGCAATGGCAGGATATATTCTTGAAAATACGCTTACAGAAAACGGTTCTGTATCTCGTGGTGTTGTTGAACTCGGAGACAATATGCTTGTTAAGGGTATTCGCGAACTTACAAAGATTGAGCTTCGCGACGGACAGCCCATGTATACAGAAGACGACGGAAAGACTTGGGAACCCCTTGACAGAAAGTCTTACGTATCAATGAACTGCTGGGGATATCCTGCTGGTATGTTTGATTTGTTTGACAAATATCTCAAGGAATTCTTTGAAACAACTGTAAAGGCTAATCCCCTTAAGGGCGAATTCTATTTGCCTATTATGGCAGACCAGATGTCAAAGGCAGGTATTGCTGATATTACAGTATTGCCCGTATCTGACAAATGGTTTGGCGTTACTTATGCAGAAGACAAGCCCAAGGTAATGGCAGCTCTCAAGAATCTTGCTGACACAGGCGTGTACGCTCAGAATCTCTGGGACAAATAAGAATAAAAACGAAGGAGATGCCGAACAGCATCTCCTTTATTGCGAAAAGAAAAGATAGACTTTAGGAGAATATATGAGATACCAGGCTGTTATTTTTGACCTTGACGGAACAATACTTGCGACTTTGGAAGACCTTGCAAACAGCGTAAATTATGCATTGAAAGAAAATAATCTTCCAACAAGAACGATAGAAGAAGTACGTATATTTGTCGGTAACGGTATACGTCTTTTGATTGAACGAGCAGTTCCAAAAAATACTGACGTTGAGATTACTGATAAGGTTTTTGAAGCTTTCAAGG
>JAZRPI010000059.1:0-1819 GCA_045649165.1 Eubacteriales bacterium
GCTCACGAAGCGGGACACGCTGTACAGCACGCTGTTGGTTATACTCCTATTAAGATAAGAATGGCTATAATTCCTGTAACTCAGTTTGCATCAAATTTGGCTATGCCGCTTGTTTTGCTCGGCATTGTTCTTTCATATCCTGCGTTAGCTTATTTAGGCTGTATATTCTTTGGTACAGCGACTGTGTTTCAGCTTGTTACTCTGCCTGTTGAATTTAATGCAAGTAACAGAGCAATAGAAGCGCTTGAAAACTCAGGCATACTTGGAACAGATGAAATAAAAGGCTCAAAAAAGGTACTCAAAGCGGCGGCACTGACTTACGTTGCGGCATTAGCTGTATCTTTGGGACAGCTTATAAGACTTTTGCTTTTGGCAGGAAACGGGAGAAGAAGACGCTAAATGAATGTCAGAGAGATTGTTTTTTCTTCACTTTATAAGTGCGAGAAAAACCAAAGCTATCCGAATATAGAAATTGACTCGGTTATAGAAAGATACGGTCTCAAGGGAAACGACCGTTCTTTTTATACTGCGCTTGTTTACGGTGTTATTGAAAAGAAAATAACACTTGATTACATAATATCAAAATTTTCAAGCAGAGATATTTCAAAGATAGACAAAGAAGTGCTTGTTATATTAAGACTCGGTGTGTATCAGATTTTGTTTATGAACAGTGTACCCGATTTTGCATCCTGCAATGAGTGTGTAGAACTGTGCAGAAAGAACAACAAAAAAAGCGCATCAGGGTTTGTAAATGCGCTTCTGCGTGAAACTATACGTAAAAAGGACAGTATTGTTTATCCCGATAAAGACAGGGAAACGGTAAAATATTTGTCTGTTGTATATTCATATCCGCAGTGGCTGTGCGAAATGTGGCTGAATGATTACGGCTTTGAAAAATGCGAAAGTATACTTAAATCACTCAACTGTCCGCCCGATTTGACGTTACGCGTAAATACTTTGAAAACTGACGTTGATAGTGTGCTTGACTTCCTTGAAAATAAAGAAATAAAGGCAGATAAGGGTTACTATTCGGAAAATGCAGTAAGAGTACTCCAGAGCTGTCCTGTTTCTTCTCTTGAAATACTGCAGAATGGACAAGTATATGTGCAGGATGAAGCTTCACAGATATGCGCAAAGGTTTTGGATGCAAAGCAGGGTGAAACGGTAATAGATACCTGTTCTTGCCCCGGTGGAAAAAGCTTTTCTGTTGCAATCAATATGCAGAATGACGGTAAAATCTTTTCTTTTGATTTGCACAAGAATAAGCTTTCTCTTGTAGAAAAGGGCGCAAAAAAGCTTGGCATTGATATAATTGAAACAAGAGAACACGACGGAAGCGTATTTTTGGAAGAGCTAAAAGAAAAAGCAGACAGGGTACTTGTAGACGCCCCTTGTTCAGGGCTTGGCGTAATTGCAAAGAAGCCCGACCTTAGATATAAAGAAAAGTCGGCTATCGAAAGACTGCCCGAGATACAGTATAAAATCCTTGATGCTTCTTCAAATTACGTAAAGGCAGGGGGAGTACTTGTTTATTCTACTTGCACAATCAACAGACGCGAGAATGAAGAAGTGGTAGCAAAGTTTTTGGAAAACCACAGAGATTTCGAAATATATGATTTTGAAATCGGCGATAAAATAAAATCAGAAAACGGCATGCTCACGTTTTATCCCGACACATACAAAACAGACGGTTTCTTTGTGTCAAGATTTAAGAGAATATAAAAACAAAAAAGGCTGTTGCTTTTGCAACAGCCTTAAATTTGTCAGAAATTAAAGTTCTGCGAAGTGCTTGATTGTTCTTACCATCTGTGATGTGTAA
>JAZRPI010000060.1:0-1947 GCA_045649165.1 Eubacteriales bacterium
CACTTATGTGTGACGAGATTTTATCTTCGGACTATTTTGTAAAACAAACACCATATATACAAGAATAAAGGAGAAAAGCAAAATGACAACAGAAATTTTAACTTACAAGAGTTTTGGTAAATGTATCAGACTTGACAACGGCAGTATTGAAGCATACTTTACTATCGACGTTGGTCCCCGCCTTATAAAATTTAACTGCTCAGGCAAACAGAATATGCTTTTCAATGATGAACCGCTTGAAAGATTTGTTGACGTATCTGACGGCTACGGCGAAGGCAAAAAGTGGTATACTTTCGGCGGTCACAGAATGTGGGTAAGCCCTGAAAGTAAGCCTGAAACATACTATCCCGACCAGGACCCCGTTGAATATGACATAAAAGAAGAAGACGGCAAGGTTGTAGTTACTCTTACACCGCCCCCGCAGAAGATTAACGACTTGCAGCATAAGTGGGTTATCACTATGGGCGAAGGCGCAGAGCTTACACTCGACCACTATCTTACAAACGTTGGAAAAGAAACAGTAAGAAAGGCTATCTGGGGCATAACAGTTACTGACAAAAACGGTATCGCAGTTCTCCGTCAGCCCGAAAGATTTGTTGCTCTTCTCCCTGACAGACATTTTGTAATCTGGCCCTATACAAGAATGAACGACGAAAGACTTCTCTTTGGAGAAAAGTATATTGCAGTACAGCAAGACCCTGCTGATACACAGGTTCCTTGCAAGATTGGTTATTCTAACTTTGAAGGTAAACTCTATTGCTTCAACTACGGTCAGGCAATGAGCATCAGCTATGATTCAGATTATACAAAGGGCGAATACCCCGACTTTAACGTAAGCTCGGAAGTATATACAAATAAGGCTATTCTTGAAATTGAATCACTCGGCCACCTTTGCGATATTCTCCCCGGTAATACAATTTCGCACAGAGAAACATGGTCTGTTGTACCCTGCGATATCAAGCCTACTCTCAATGAAGATGAAATTGACAAGGCTATGGCAAAGGCTTTCGGTTAATATTAGGTTAACTTGACAGTTTTGTGTATTTGTAGTATTATAGTTTATAGTTTTTGAAAAGTTTGCTTTAAGGAGAAAAGAAATATGAGCGAAGCAAAGTACGTAGAAGGACAGAATCTCGTATTCAGGGGCAAACCCCTTCTCAGAGAAGGTAACACTTTCTGTTACGGTAGTATGTCTGATAAATATGTTTTGTTTTTAATGGTATTGAGTAATAAAACAGTAAAAGGCGATGACGGGAAAGATATTGAAATACCCGACAAGATTATTGTTCAGGTGTTGAATACTGATACAAAGCTTCCCCCCCACGAAAGAGTTGTCAAGCAGTTTGACAGAAACGGACTCTTTGACGCTATGGATATCGGTCTTGTATGGCTCGACCGTCTTAACGGCAAAGGCGAATAAACAAAAATAAAAAGACAGGTTTTCATACCTGTCTTTTTTTGTGCATATAAAATCTTAATTCGTAGGGACTGGCGTCCCCGACAGTCCGTTTGTAAAATAAATATTTATTATATAGATTTCCTTCAAGTAATCATCTTTTTTACTACTTTCTTGGTGCCAAGAAAGTAGAGCAAAGAAGGCATTTAGGGGCAGGGATTTCGATTTCCCCGCCCCTAAAGACCTCTACCCTTGAAACGACTTAGGGCTATGCAGCCCTAAGAACCTGCTTTTTGATACAGAAGGTCGTTTATGTAAACTGTATTATTTTCACAAACCCATTCAGTAAGTTCTTTGCCCGCTTTTTGAAAAAAGCTTGGCAAAAACTTTACTGAAACAGATATACAAAAATTATTTGTATAAACTTCACTACTTTCACAAACCCTTGAGCAAGTTTTCTTTGCCTACTTTCTTTCGAAAAAGAAAGTAGGTGCTAAGCTTTCTTTTAAGAAAGCGGGCTATATTCTGTCAGTCATTATGTGCGATTCGGA